>NZ_JAOEDV010000004.1:0-119424 GCF_029837545.1 Stenotrophomonas sp. GD04024
CCCGTCTTCCCACGGAATGCTGCATTTGCTGTTGAGGTTGCCGGCCAGCGGCCGGCACTACCGCGGGTGCCGGGCGCAGCCCGGCCGCCCCCCTCAATCCTGCTCGCGGTGGTAGGTCGCCACGTCTTCCCAGCCCATCTCGCGTGCGTGGCGGGCCATGCGCTCGGCCAGGAACACCGAGCGATGCTTGCCGCCGGTACAGCCGAACGCCACGGTCACGTAGCTGCGGGTGCCGTCGCCCAGTTTGGGAAGCCAGGTATCGAGAAAGTCCATCAGCTGGGCCAGGTAGCGCTGCACGTCGGGCTGCGCTTCCAGGTAGTCGCGCACGCCCGGCTCGCGGCCGCTCAGCGCGCGCAGCTCCGGGTCCCAGTGCGGGTTGGGCAGCACGCGCGCGTCGAACACGAAGTCCGCCTCGGCCGGCACGCCGCGCTTGTAGGCGAACGATTCGAACAGCAGCGACAGCCGGGTGGCGTGGTCCAGGGTGAACTCGGTGATGATCCGTCGCCGCAGCTGGTGCACGTTGAGCGCGCTGGTGTCGATCACCGCATCGGCCTCGCGGCGCAGCGGGGCGGTCAGCACGCGCTCGCGTGCGATCGCTTCGGGCAGCGACAGGCCCAGCTGGCTCAGCGGATGCCGGCGACGGGTGTCGGCATAGCGCTTGAGCACCGTTTCGTCGCTGGCCTCGAAGAACAGTACCTTCACCTCCACGCCGGCGTCGGTGGCCAGTCGCCGCCAGTCGCCCAACTGGCCAAGATCGGCCTGGCCGCGCACGTCGATGCCCACCGCCAGCCGGCGCGGCGCGCTGCCGTCGTGGTTGGCCAGCAGGCTGCGCACGAAATCCGGGAGCAGATTGATCGGCAGGTTGTCCGAGCAGTAGTAGTCCTGGTCCTCGAAGGTCTTCAGGGCGACGGATTTACCCGAGCCGGACAGGCCGCTGACGATGATCAGGGTCGGGGCGGTGGGGGTGGCGGTGCTCATGGACGGGCTCTTCGAAAGACAGGGGTCAGGGCGTTCGCCGTTCCAGCAGATTGCTGTGGCGGGCGATGAACATCGCCGCCGGATCGATGCCCTTGGTGCGCAGGATATGCAGGCGGGTGGCCGCCTCGGTCAGCACGGCCAGGTTGCGGCCAGGCATCACCGGCAGGGTGATCAGCGGGACGTCCAGGTCCAGCACATGGCGGGTACCCGAATCGCCGGTCAGGCGCTCGTAGCCATGTGGCGTGGGTTCGGTCATCGGTTTGGTCAGATGGACGATCAGCCGAAGGTACTTGTTCTTCTTTACAGCCGTGTCGCCGAACATCTCGCGCACGTTCAGCACGCCCAGGCCACGCACTTCCAGCAGGTCCTGCAGCAGTTCGGGGCAGGTACCGTCGAGCACGTCGGGGGCGATCTGAGTGAATTCGGGTGCATCGTCGGCCACCAGGCGATGGCCGCGGCTGAGCAGCTCCAGCGCCAGTTCGCTCTTGCCCGACCCGGCTTCACCGGTGATCAGCACGCCGATGGAGTAGATCTCCATGAACACGCCATGCAGGATCACGCGTGGTGCCAGCGTGCGCGCCAGATGGTAGGACAGGTGGTTGAGCAGTTCGTGGCCGCGCTTGGGGGACAGCCACAGCGGCGTACCGGACTCGTCCGCGGCGGCGCGCAGGTCTTCCGGGCAGGGCTGGTTGCGGGTCAGCACCAGCGCCAGCGGGTGCGACTGCATGATCTTCTCGATGGTCTCCCAGCGCTGGCGCGGTTCCAGCGCGTCCAGCCAGGACAGCTCCTCGGTGCCGAGAATCTGCACCTTGTTGGGGTAGATCGCATTGAGGTAGCCGGCCAGCGAGGGCCGCCGCGAGACCGTATTGCCGGCCTCCAGTTCACGCTTCTCGCCGGACTTGCCGGCGGCCCAGCGCAGCCCCAGCCGCTCGCGCTGCTGTTCGAACAGTTCACGGGCGGTGATGCTGGTATTCATGCGGCGCTCGCAGGTGGCGTCAGCTCAAGGGCCTGGCGCAGGGCCCGGGCATCGCCGGCCGCGCGCAGCGCCTGGCGGATGTCGGGCGCGGAGAACAACTCGGCCAGCTCGGACAGCAGCATCAGGTGCTGGTGGGTGTAGTGGGCGGGGACGGCCATCGCAAACACCAGGTCCACCGGCTCGTCGCCACCGAAGTCGACCGGGGTCGCCAGCCGCAGCAGGGCGCCACGGGGGCGGTCCAGGGTCGGCGCGCGGCCGTGGGGAATGGCGATGCCGTGGCCGATCGCGGTACTGCCCAGCGCTTCGCGCTGGCACAGGTTCAGGTAGATCTGTTCGGCATTGGCCTGGCGGCAGGCCAGCAGCCCGGCGGCGGCCTGCAGGACGCTGTCGCGGTCGGTGGCCGTGCAGAGCTGGGTCTGCACGGCCGCCAGGAGGTCAGTCAGGGGCATGTCTGCGGGGAACAGTGGCGATCAGCCACCATTGTCGCCCACCGGCAGCCGCGCGTGCTGCTGTTTTTTCTCCTTGTGCTTGATCACAAGGCGGTCAAGCTTGTCCGCAAGCAGGTCGATCGCGGCATACATGGTCTGGCCGCCGGCCTCGGCGTGCAGGGTCTGCCCCGGGATGTTGAGGCTGGCGTCGACGTGATGCTCGGTCTTCTGCAGCTTGAGGGTCACCCGCGCTTCGCAGTGCTGGTCGAAGTGTTTTCCGATCCGGGCCAGCTTCTCCTCTACATAGGACTGCAGGGCCGGGGTGACTTCGACATCTTTGCCAAACGTTTCGATGCGCATCGGGTTTCTCCTGTGTTCGGATGTGCCAATGAACCTCTCCGCCGGGCGCGGCGGCGCGTCAAGCGATTCTGACCCTTTCGTGCGAGGCGGAAATGTTCATGGCTTCACGATACTTCGCCACGGTGCGTCGCGCTACTGGAATTCCCGACGATTTGAGCAGGTCAGCCAGCTTGGCGTCAGAAAGCGGCTTGCGCGGGTTCTCGTCGTCGATCAGCCGCCGGATCATGGCCTGGATGGCCGTGCTGGACGCCTCGCCGCCGCCCTCGGTATCGATGCCCGACGCGAAGAAGGCGCGCAGCGGCAGGGTGCCGCGCGGCGTGCGCACATGCTTGCGCGCGATCGCACGCGATATCGTCGATTCGTGCAGGCCGAGCTCGGTGGCGATCTCGCGCAGGGTCAGCGGGCGCAGCGCCTGTTCGCCGAACTCGAGGAATCCGGCCTGCTGCAGGATCAGGCTGCGCACCACCCGCAGCAGGGTTTCGCCGCGCTGCTGCAGCCCTTTCAGCAGCCAGCGCGCCTCCTGCAGCTGCGCGCGAAGATAGCCGGCATCGGCCTCGCCACAGCGGCGGATGAGCTGTTCGTAGCCGCGGTGGATCACCACCTTCGGCCCGGCATGGCCGGCCAGTGCCGCGCGCCAGACGCCGTTCTGCCGCCACACCACCACGTCGGGCACCACGTAGGTGTCCTGCGAAAGCGGCGCAATCTGCGTGCCTGGACGCGGGTCCAGCGAACGCAGCAGGTTGACTGCGGTCTCGACGTCCGCCGGCGCTTGCTTCAGTTCATGGGCGAGCCCGGCAACGCCGCTGCGAGGCAACCGTTCCAGTGGGCCTGCGGCAATCTGTCGCGCCAACACCAGCCCTGGCGTGTCGGCGGGCAACACGTCCAGTTGCAGCTGCAGGCATTCACCGAGCGTGCGTGCGGCCACGCCGACCGGATCGAAACGCTGGATGCGATGCAGCACGGCGAGGATCTCGTCCTGGTCCGCATGGATGCTGGGCAGCAGCGTTTCGGCGATGGCCGCCAGCGGTTCCCGCAGGTAGCCATCGTCGTCCAGCGCATCGATCAGCGCGGCCCCGATGCTGCGATCGCGTGCGGACAGATGAGACAGGTGCAGCTGCCACAGCAGGTGATCGGCCAGCGTCTCGCTTTCGGCCACGCGCTCGGCGGCGCTGCCGTTGTCGTCGTCGTCATCGAAACTGCCGCCACTGCCGGCGGCGCTCCAGTCCAGTTCAGCCGGCGCCCAGTCGTCGCCGTTCCCGCTGGGTTCGGCGGCGGTGTCGCCGTCGCTGCCATCGCCACCTTCGCTGGTGGCGCCGTTGTCGTTGCTGTCGGCCCAGTCCAGCAGCGGATTGCTTTCCACGGCCTGGGCGATTTCCAGCTCCAGCTCGGTGGTGGACATCTGCAGCAGCTTGATCGCCTGCTGCAGCTGGGGCGTGAGCACCAGCTGCTGTCCCAACGATGTCTGCAGCCGAGTCTTCATACCTGTGCCGAAAGGATGGAAAGTGCCCGGGTGCCCGCCGTCACAGCTTGAACGAATCCCCAAGGTAGACGCGGCGTACGTCGGCGTTGTCCAGGATCGCCTCCGGCGAGCCCTGGGCCAGTACGGCACCCTCGGCGAGGATATACGCGCGGTCGCAGATTCCCAAGGTCTCGCGCACGTTGTGATCGGTGATCAGCACGCCGATGCCACGCTGCTTGAGATGGGTGACGATGCGCTGGATCTCGCCGACCGAAATCGGATCGACGCCGGCGAACGGCTCGTCGAGCAGGATCAGGCGCGGCTGCGCGGCCAGTGCACGGGCGATCTCGCACCGACGGCGTTCGCCACCGGACAGGCTGGCGCCGAGCTGGTCGGCAACGTGGCCCAGCTGCAGTTCGTCGAGCAGGCTGCTCAGTTCGCGTTCGCGGCCGGCCGAATCCAGGTCCTCGCGCAGTTCCAGCACCAGGCGGATGTTGTCGGCCACGGTCAGCTTGCGGAACACCGAGGGCTCCTGCGGCAGATAGCCCACGCCCTGCTTGGCGCGGGTGTACATCGGGTCGCCGGTGATGTCGCGGCCGTCGAGCACGATGCTGCCCGCATCGGCCGCGACCAGGCCGACGATCATGTAGAAGCAGGTGGTCTTGCCGGCACCGTTGGGGCCCAGCAGGCCGACCACTTCACCGGCATCGAGGGTCAGCCCGAAGTCCTTGACGACTTCACGCTGCTTGTAGCGTTTGCGCAGGCCCTTGGCGACAAGCATTACTTCTTGCTCCCGGCAGGCTTGGTCGGCTGTGCGGCCGGGTTCTTGTTCTTCGGCGGAATGACGGTGCGCACGCGGCTGCCGTCGCCACCGGAGTTCATCTCACCGCTGCGGGTGTTGTAGACCATGCGCTGGCCCGCGTTGGTGCCGCGCGCGCTGGTGACCTTGTAGTTGCCGGTCAGGGTGATGATCTCGGTCTTGATGTCGTAGTCGATGCGATCGGCCACCGCGTCCATCCAGGTGCCATCGTCGAGCTGCTGCTTCATGGTGGCCTGCTTGCCGGTGAACACCGCACGCACGGGCTCGCCGTCCTTGAGGTAGATCTCGGCCTCGGACGAGCGCAGGTCCAGCGTGCCCTGGGTGATGATCACGCCCTGCGACAGCACGGTCTTGCCGTCGCCGGTGAGCATGCCCGACTGGGCGCCGGAATCGATGTGCATGTCTTCGTTGCGGTCGGTGGACTTGGCGAAGGCGGCGCTGGGCACAACAAGTGCGAGCGCGAGTACGGCTGCAAAGGGAATCTTCATCGGGGTCCGTTGTACCGGTGGAGGGCTCCCGGAAACCGGGGGCGGGGAGGGGCTGCCGGCCTTGCGCCTGTCCGGGGACGTCGCAGGCTGGCGGCGGGATCAGTGCCGGGGCGTGTAGCGGCCCTTGGACTGGCTGAGGAAATGATACGTGTTGTTCTTCGAATCCACCTCGAAACCGACGCCGGACTGTTCCATCCCGGGCCGGGTCATGGTCACCAGCGCATCGGTGCGGGCACGGCTTTCCTTCGGAAACACGTCCAGGTGGTCGGTGCGGAAGGTGGTGGGCGGCACGCCCGGGCCGGCGGGACTGTCGCCTGCGACGCTGCCACGCAGCTTCATTTCGTCGCCCTTGGCGCTGAGCCAGCCGGTCTCCGAACGCAGCGTCCAGTGCTTGCCGTCCTTGTCGGGCATTTCGAACAGCGGGGTCGCGATGCTGATGGTCTGGTCACCGCGCTGGCGCTCCAGCAGCGGTGCGCGCAGGGTGGTCGATTCCTTGCCCTGCTCGTCCAGGGCCACGATGGTGAAGTCGTGCAGGATGTAGTCCACGCCGACCTCGTTGCCGCCGTTGGCCGGTCCCTTGTCGCGGTTGCGCAGCGCGGCCCAGCTGCTGAGCAGTGCGGCCAGCAGCAGGCCGATGCCGAGCACGGTGCGCCAGTTCAGGGTCGGCCGGTTCATGCGCTGAACCTCGCCAGGACGGCGTCCACGTGGCCCTGGGCGGCCAGCAGGACGTCGCACAGTTCACGTGCAGCGCCACGCCCGCCCTCGGCGCGGGTCTGCCAGTGCACGCGCTCGGCGATCCACGGATGCGCGTTGGCAGGGGCCACGGCCAGGCCCACCGCACCCAGTGGCGCCAGGTCCGGCAGGTCGTCACCCATGAAGGCCACCTGTTCCAGGCCGATGCCGTGCTGCGCGCACAGCGCGTGCACGCTGGCCAGCTTGTCGCCGACGGCGATCTGGGTGTCGATGCCGAGATCGGCGCCACGGCGCAGCGCGGACTGGCTGTTGCGCGCGGTGATCAGCACGGGATGGATGCCGTGCTGCTGCAGCAGTTTCAGGCCCAGGCCATCCTGCACGAAATACGCCTTGCTCTCATTGCCGTCCTTGTCGTAGTACAGCCGACCGTCGGTGAGGGTGCCGTCCACGTCGAAGCACGCCAGGCGGATACGGGCCGCGGCGGCATGCAGGTGGGCGGGAAAGGCGGGCAGCGGGGACCAGGGCATCAGGGCGGCAGGCTCGGTGTGGGCGGATGGACGATACAGACTGAATGGGGTCTACGGACTGTCGGTTAAACCACCCGCGCCCGCAACAGGTCATGAATGTTCAGGGCACCGACCGCGCGGCCCTGGCCATCGACCACGATCAGGCCGGTGATCTTGTGGGTCTCCATCAGCCGCGCGGCCTCGACGGCCAGCTGGTCGGCGCCGATGGTACGTGGGTTGCGGGTCATCACATCGGCGATCTTCGCGGTACGCACGTCCAGCGCGCTGTCCAGCGCGCGGCGCAGGTCGCCGTCGGTGAACAGGCCGATCAGGACGCCGTCGGCGTCGACCACTGCGGTCATGCCCAGCCGTTTGCGGCTCATTTCCATGAGTGCTTCGCTGAGGCTGGCGCCGGCACCGACCGTGGGCAGGTCGTCGCCGGTGTGCATGACATCGGTGATGTGCAGCAGCAGGCGGCGGCCGAGGCTGCCGGCCGGGTGTGAACGGGCGAAATCGTCGGCGGTGAAGCCGCGCGCATCGAGCAGGGCCACGGCCAGCGCATCGCCCATTGCCAGCGACGCGGTGGTGCTGGAGGTCGGGGCCAGGTCCAGCGGGCAGGCTTCGGCCGGCACGCTGACATCCAGGTGAATGTCGGCGGCGGCGGCCAGGCTGGACTGCGGGCGTCCGGTCATGGAAATCAGCAGGTTGCCCTGGCGCTTGAGCACCGGCAGCAGCATCAGGACTTCGTCCGACTCGCCCGAATAGGACAGCGCCAGCACCACGTCGTCCTCGGTGATCATGCCCAGGTCGCCATGGCCAGCCTCGCCCGGGTGCACGTAGAACGCCGGGGTGCCGGTGGAGGCCAGGGTGGCGGCGATCTTGCGGGCGATGTGGCCGGACTTGCCCATGCCGGTGGCAACCACCCGGCCGCGGCTGGACAGGATGGCCTGGCAGGCCTGCTGGAACGCTTCGCCGAGGCGGGCAGCGACCGCATTCAGGGCCTGCTGCTCGATGTCGAAGACACGGCGGCCGCTGGCGACCAGGCTGGCCGGGTCGACGGAACGGAAGGGCAGGAGGGGCTCGGCCATGCGGACGCCACGCAGCGGAAGTAGAATGAGCGATCATTTTATTAGGAAAGCCCGTTGGACGCCGACACCATCCGCAATCTGATCGAAACCGGCCTGCCCGGCGCCCGTGCCGACGTGCGTGGCGACGATGGCGTGCATTTCGAAGCGACCGTGGTCTGCGAGGCCTTTGCCGGCAGGATGCCGCTGGCCCGCCACCGGATGGTCTATGCCACCCTGGGCGACCTGATGGGCGGTGCGATCCACGCACTGGCGCTGAAAACCGTGACCCCGGCCGAAGCCGGCTGAACCGCAGAAGATCCCGAATACATGGCCAAGATCGTTGTGACCGGCGGCGCTGCGCTGCACGGTGAAGTAAGCATCTCCGGCGCCAAGAACGCCGTCCTCCCCATTCTCTGCGCGACCCTGCTGGCCGATGCGCCGGTGGAGATCACCAACGTGCCGCACCTGCACGACGTGGTCACCACGGTGAAGCTGCTGGGCGAGCTGGGCGCCAAGGTCACCATCGACCAGGGCACGCTGTCGCGCGGCAGCGCGATCGTGGTCGATCCGCGTCCGGTCAACCAGCACGTTGCGCCGTACGAGCTGGTCAAGACCATGCGCGCCTCGATCCTGGTGCTGGGCCCGCTGCTGGCCCGCTTCGGCGCTGCGGAAGTGTCGCTGCCGGGCGGCTGCGCGATCGGTTCGCGCCCGGTCGACCAGCACATCAAGGGCCTGCAGGCGCTGGGCGCCGAGATCGTGGTCGAGAACGGCTTCATCAAGGCCTCGGCCAAGCGCCTGAAGGGCGGTCATTTCACCTTCGACATGGTCAGCGTCACCGGCACCGAGAACGTGCTGATGGGCGCGGTGCTGGCCGAAGGCACCACCATTCTCGACAACTGCGCGATGGAACCGGAAGTGACCGATCTGGCGCACTGCCTGATCGCGCTGGGCGCGAAGATCGAAGGCCTGGGCACCGCGCGCCTGGTCATCGAAGGCGTCGAGCGCCTGTCCGGTGGCCGCCACGAAGTGCTGCCCGACCGCATCGAGACCGGTACCTTCCTGGTGGCCGCGGCGATGACCGGTGGCAAGGTCACCGTGAATCGTGCGCGCCCGAACACCATGGACGCGGTGCTGTCCAAGCTGGTCGAGGCCGGTGCGAAGATCGAGACCACCGATGACAGCATCACCCTGGACATGCAGGGCAAGCGGCCGAAGGCGGTCAACCTGACCACCGCGCCGTACCCGGCGTTCCCGACCGACATGCAGGCGCAGTTCATGGCGCTCAACTGCGTGGCCGACGGCGTGGGCGTGATCAATGAAACGATCTTCGAGAACCGTTTCATGCACGTCAACGAACTGCTGCGGCTGGGCGCGGACATCCAGGTCGAAGGCCACACGGCCATTGCCCGTGGCCACGAACGCCTGAGTGGTGCGCCGGTGATGGCCACCGACCTGCGCGCGTCGGCGTCGTTGATCCTGGCCGGCCTGATGGCCGACGGTGACACCACCATCGACCGCATCTACCACCTTGATCGTGGCTACGAGAACATCGAAGAGAAGCTGTCTTCGCTCGGTGCCACCATCCGGCGCGTGCCATGATCCTGCGCGGCAAGTTCAGCCCGCGTCGCAAGGCGCTGCTGGCGCTGGTGCTGATCGTGCTGGCGTGGCTGGGCTACGCCTGGTACGCCAACATCGCCATCACCCAGGGCATCGAGCAGAAGGACATGGACTGGAACGGCGATGGCACCGTCTCGCGTGACGAGATCATCGAGTCGTTCTACGCGGTTGCGGTGAACGACAGCCAGGACGGCAACCGCCATTGCCGCACCTTCGTCTGGCGCAGCACGGGCGAGCAGATCCGCGTGGACTGCCGCACCGAGTTCACGCCGGCGGAAGCGAAGCCGGCCGAAGCGAAGAAATAAGAAAACGCCCGCGAAAGCGGGCGTTTTCCTTTCGGTAGTGCCGGCCGCTGGCCGGCAGCCCCATGAACCTCGTGGAGCATCGCGAGAATGTCGGCCAGCGGCCGGCACTACCGGTTCGCGCGTCAGTTCATCGCCTTGATGGTCAGGTCCAGCGCGTCGCGGTCGTTCTCACGCTGCAGCATGCGTGCCGGGACCGGGAATTCGGGCACGATCCAGGCGATCAGCTCCTTGTTGCCGTCGGCGCGCGAGACCTTGGTGGCTTCGTAGCTCTTGCCACCCACGGTGATCGACTCCTTGCCGATCACGCGGTAGGTCATGTTCTTGATGCGCCCTTCGTCAACCATGCGATAGGTCAGCGGCTTGCCGGCGGCCAGGTCGCGGGCGATCGCCAGGTTGATCAGCAGTGCATCCATGTCACCGGCCTTCAGTGCGATCGGGCCCGCGCGGTCCGGCTTGATGTCGCCGGTCCAGGTGGCCTGGTTGCTGTTCCAGTTGTAGTTGGCCTGCACGTTGCGCTTCTTCACCAGCAGCGCCGAACGGTCCTGGCTGCTGAGCGGGCGCAGCTGGCCGCGCACTTCTTCGAACACGGTGCTCTGGCTCAGGTCGGCCAGCTGGTTCTTCACCTGCAGCGTGTAGCGCCACTTGTTGGCTCCCTCGCTGCTCAGGGTCATGCTGCCATTGGCCTGCATGCCCATGTAGCTGGCCAGGTAATCGGCCTTGAACGGCTGCAGGGCCATGGCCGGCAGGCTGGCCATCGACAGGGCGGCCGCGGCGATCCAGGTGAGGGGGCGGGTCAGGGTGCTCATGCTCAGACTCCTTGGTATTCGATCAGGCGGAGGTCGACGCGGTCTTCGCCGTCTTCGCGTTGCAGGATGCGCACCGGGGTGGGGACACCGTTGGCGATCCAGAGGATGGTTTCATTGTTGCCGCCGTTGGTCCGGTAGACCCGCAGCGCGTTGTAGGACAGGTCGCCGACTTCGACGTTCTCGGTCTGCTGCGCGGCCTGGTAGTCATGCTGGCGGACCTTGCCCATGTCCACGTAGCGGTAGTGCATGGTGGCACCCGGGCGCGCATCGCGCATGATCGCCAGGTTGATCAGCAGCGCGCTCTGGTCGCCGGGCTGCAGCGGGATCGGCTGCGCACGTTCCTTCTTCACGTCACCGGTCCACTGCGCGGTACCGGCCTGCCAGTTGTAGGTGCCCACGGCCTTCTTGCCAAGGAACAGGCCCTTGCGCACCGTGCTCTGGCTCAGTGGCGCGTAAACACCGCCGCGTTCCTCGAACACCGTGCTCTGCTCGATGTTCAGGCCGAGCACGCTGGCAAAGCCGCGGCGGCCCACCACCTGCATGTCGACCCGCCACTGGCTGCCGCCGGTGTGGGTGACCTGCATGCTGGCGTCGCCGGCCTCCTTGCTCTTGTAGAACGCCTGGTAGGTGGCGGTGAACGGCTGCAGCGGCGGTGGTTCCCACGCCAGCGCAGGCAACACCGGCGCCGCCGGCTCGGCAGGCGGCTGCACGGCAGGCACCGGCGCCGGGGAAGGCGAGGCGGCAGGCGCTTGCGCCTGGCCCCAGCCCGCAGCGGGCAATACAGCCAGCGACAGCAGCAGCGAAGTGGACAGCAGGGTCGTGGTCTTCATGAAGGACAGGGACCGCAGGGAGGGGCAGGATGCCAGCCCCGCAGTCAGCGGGGCGTGTGCACGGGCGTTACCGGTTCAGGTTCCCGGCGGAATCTAGGGCCAACGGGCTAAACAGGGGGTGACCATCCAGCTGGGGCTGTCCTTCCCGTTCAGTCAGGCGGCCGGCGCACAGCAGCTGCAGGGTGGCGATCAGCAACGGGTGCTCCACCGCCAGCACGCGCTCGGCCAGCGCCTGCGCATCGTCGCCGGGCCCCACCGGCACCCGTACCTGCGCCAGCACCGCCCCGGCATCCAGTTCCGGTACCACCAGGTGAACGCTGGCGCCGTGCTCGGCATCGCCGGCTTCCAAGGCCCGCGCATGGGTGTCCAGGCCCTTGTGCAGCGGCAGCAGCGAGGGGTGGATGTTGACCAGGCGGCCCTCGAAGCGCTGCACGAAGGCAGCCCCCAGGATGCGCATGTAGCCGGCACAGACGATCCAGTCCGGCGCCGATGCCTGCACGGCATCGCCGAGCGCCTGCTCATAGGCGGCGCGGTCGCTGAACTCCTTCGGCGCGTGTGCCCAGCGCAGGCCCGGTGCCACCCGCTGCAGCGCTGCGGCACCTGGACGGTCGGAGAACACGCCGACCACGTCGGCCGGCAGGCGGCCGTCGCCGATCGCGTCGAGGATGGCCTGCAGATTGCTACCACGGCCGGAGGCCAGTACCGCAATGCGAGCGGTCATGCGACCACCGCGCCGCCTGGTTCGCTGAAGCTGGCGGCGACATCCGCACGCAGCAGCACGATCAGGGCGTATACGCCCAGCGCGATGCCCAGCGCGCCGCCCAGGCAGGCGGCACCGGCCGCCACCAGGCACAACGTGCGCTGGCAGCGCTGCCCCAGCCGGTTCGCAGCGGTCAGGCTGAGTATGCCCAGTGCACCGATGGCCAGCGCCGCGACAGCGAGGATCGCCGCCAGCAGCACAGGCGACATGCCCACCGTGGGGGTCCGGCTTTCGCTGATGTAGCCACCCAGTGCGGCCATCAGCAGGACAACGGACAGCGCCAGCTGGATGCCGCCGTAGACGCAGAACAGGATCCTGAGCGTGTGCAGGTGGCCGCCGATCTGGAGCGCGGTCCAGCCAGGCGGCACGTTCAACGGGGGCGGGACGGAAGCCATGGAAATCTCAGCTGCGGGAAGGAACGTTGGCTTCGAAGGCCGCCTTCACCTGCGGACGCAGCAGGATGATCAGGCTGAACACCCCCAGCACCGTGCCAAGCGGCGCGAACAGGCAGGCCAGGCCGGCCACGATCAGGCACAGCAGGTAGCGGCGGCGGCCGGCCAGGCAGCGCCCGGCATAGGCGACGAACGCGCCGAGCGTCACGCCACCGAACACGATGACGCAGCCGATGATGGTGAACATCCAGCCGAACAGGCGCTGCTCGGCCGGCGACGTGGGCTGGCCACCGGAGTTCATCGGCAGGTGGCCGGTCAGTGCGCTGATGCCCAGCACGATGTGGAGGATGAAGATCAGCGAGAACAGCGCGATCAGGCCGCCAACCACGTAGTGCGCGATGGACAGCATGCGCAGGTGGTCGGCATCCTGCGCGCTGAACACCGGCACCGTCGCCAGAGGCGGTGGGGCAGGTGACACGGGGGGCGTTGCGTCCATGCGGGCTCCTGGGTGTGCGATCAGCCGATGTGGACGCGCTCGGCGCCTTCGGCGCTGACCACCTGGCCGATGGTCCAGTGCTCCAGGCCCTGCGCCTTGACCGCGTCGGACACGGCAGCGAGCTGGTCCGGTGCAACGATCAGCACGAAGCCGATGCCGCAGTTGAAGGTGCGCCACATCTCGCTGTCGGCCACTGCGCCTTCCTTCTGCAGCCACTGGAACACCGGCGGCAGGGTCCAGGACGACGCCTGGATGTCCAGGCCGAGGCCTTCGGGCACCACGCGGATGATGTTCTCGGTCAGGCCGCCACCGGTGATGTGGGCCATGCCGTGGATGGCGTCGCCGTGCGACTTCAGCAGCGACAGGATCGGCTTCACGTACAGGCGGGTCGGCGCCATCAGCGCATCGACCAGCTTCACGCCGCCTTCCAGCTCCAGATCGGCCGGCTGGCCGGCGCGGTCGTAGATGCGGCGCACCAGCGAATAGCCGTTGGAGTGCGGGCCGGACGAAGCGATGCCGATCAGCACGTCACCGGCGGCGACGCTGGCACCATCCTTCAGTTCGCTCTTCTCGACCGCGGCGACGGTGAAGCCGGCCAGGTCGTACTCGCCCGGGGCGTACATGTCGGGCATTTCAGCGGTCTCGCCGCCGATCAGTGCGCAGCCGGCCTCGGTGCAGCCGTTGGCGATGCCACCCACGACCGCCGCGGCGGTGTCGATGTCCAGCTTGCCGGTGGCGAAGTAGTCCAGGAAGAACAGCGGCTCGGCGCCCTGCACCAGCACGTCGTTCACGCACATGGCGACCAGGTCGATGCCGATCGTATCGTGGCGGTTCAGCTGGTGGGCCAGCTTCAGCTTGGTGCCCACGCCGTCGGTGCCGGACACCAGCACCGGCTCGCGGTACTTGTTGGACAGGTCGAACAGGGCGCCGAAGCCACCCAGGCCGCCCATCACTTCCGGGCGGAAGCTGCGCTTGACCAGGGGCTTGATCCGCTCGACCAGCTCGTTGCCGGCGTCGATGTCGACACCCGCGTCACGGTAGGTGAGGGGGGAGGGGGCGGAAGACGGGGTGTTGGTCACGGGCGTCGGCGCTGGCAGGGGTTGAACGGGCGATTTTAACAGGCCGCATTGGCGCAAAGTCCGTATTCGGGCAACAATTCCCCCCGGATACGTCGAGCCAATGGATGTCCTGATGCGCCGCAGCCTGATTCTGACCCTGCTCATTGCACTGAGCCTGCCGGTGGCCACGATGGCCCAGAGCGGCCTGCGCACCGAGGGTGATGTCGCCACCGCCACTGGCGCGTACGAGGCAGAAGTGCCCGTCAACAGCCAGGCCGAAGCCGATCGCAACGGCGCCCTGGCCCGCGCGCTGAGCGTGGTTCTGGGCAAGTTGTCCGGCGATCGCAGCGTGATGTCCCGCCCCGGCGTGGTGCAGGCACTGCGCAATGCCAAGGACTACGTGGCCAGCTACGACTACAAGCAGGACCAGAGCGTGAGCGCCAGCGGCGCCCCCAGCTTCCGTACCCTGCTGGTGGCGCGCTTCCGCGAGGATGACGTGGATTCACTGGTGTCGGCGCTGGGCCTGCCGCTGTGGCCGCAGCCGCGGCCGAAGCCGGTGCTGTGGCTGGCGGTCGATGACGGCAGCGGCCCGCGCCTGGTCAGCGTGCAGCAGGCCAATGCCGCCCGCCCGCTGCTGAACCGCGCCATCGAGCGTGGCTACAAGCTGGGCCTGCCCAGCGGCGGCGCCGCCGAGCAGGCGCTGGCCGGGGCCATCTGGCGCCAGGACAGTGCCGCCGTGGCCCGCGCCTCCTCGCGCTATTCGCCGCCGATGCAGCTGATCGGCAAGCTGTACCGCGCCAATGGCGGCTGGCAGGCGGACTGGGTGTTCGTCGACAACGGCCGTGAACTGAACAAGTGGACCAGCAAGGACGCCAACGCCATGCGCGCGATGGCCGCCGGCGCCGACGGTGCCGCCGATGCGCTGGTCAAGCGTTACGCCAAGGCGGGCGTGGCCACCGGCCAGGCCGGGACCTATCGCGTGGTGGTGACCGGCATCAACAGCGCCGACGACTACCTGCGCCTGGCCGCCGGCCTGCGCGACGTGCCGGTGGTGCGCAACGTCACCCCGCTGCACGCCTCGGCAAGCCAGCTGGAGCTGAGCTTGGAGATGACCACCGGCCTGGCCGGCTTCAACCGCATGCTGGGCGACAACGGCGTGCTGGTGCCGAGCGCGCCGCTGCCGGCCCTGCCGACCCCGATCGATGACACCACCGGTACTCCGGTCGCCGCGCCGGTCAGCAACGAGTACCGCCTGCGATGACCCTGACCCCTGAAGCGGAAATCGCGCAGTTCCTGCGCCGCCTGAAGTACATCCTGTTCGCCGGCCTGGTCGGCTGGGTGGTGTGGCTGCTGGCGCCGATCCTGACCCCGTTCGTGCTGGCGCTGGCGCTGGCCTGGCTGGGCGACCCGCTGGTCGACCGCATCGAGGCCACCGGCCGCTCGCGCATGACCGGCGTGGTGCTGGTGTTCGCGGCGATGGTGCTGGTGATCGTGGCCCTGCTGCTGGTGCTGGTGCCGATGATCGAGCGCCAGATCACCACCCTGATCGCGGTCGCGCCGCAGGCACAGGCGTGGCTGATGGAGAAGGGGATTCCCTGGTTCGAGCAGAAGACCGGCCTGGAAGTGATGCAGTGGCTTGATCCGGACCGCCTGATCGAATGGGTGCGCAGCCACTGGCAGCAGGCCGGCGGCTTCGCCACCACCTTCATGGGCTACGTCTCGCGCTCGGGTTTTGCGATGGTGACCTGGGTGGTCAACATCCTGCTGCTGCCGATCCTGGCGTTCTACTTCCTGCGCGACTGGGACAAGCTGGTCGAACGGGTGGCGTCGGTGATCCCGCGCAACCACATCGGCACCATCAGCGCGCTGGCGCGTGAGTCCAACGAGGTGCTGGGCGCGTTCATCCGCGGCCAGTTCCTGGTGATGCTGGCATTGGGCGTCATCTACGCCGGCGGCCTGTCGCTGGTCGGCCTGAAGCTGGGCCTGCTGATCGGCCTGATTGCCGGGCTGATCAGCTTCATCCCGTACCTGGGCGCGACTACCGGCATCCTGATGGCGGTGGTGGCCGCGCTGGTGCAGGCACAGGGCTTCGACCTGAAGCTGCTGATCCTGGTCGGCGTGGTGTTCACCGTCGGCCAGCTGCTGGAAAGCTACGTGCTGACTCCGCGCATCGTTGGCGACAAGATCGGCCTGCACCCGGTGGCGGTGATCTTCGCGGTGATGGCCGGCGGCCAGCTGTTCGGCTTCCTCGGCATGCTGCTGGCGCTGCCGGTGGCGGCGGTGACCAACGTGCTGCTGCGTTATGCCCACCAGCGCTACCGCCAGAGCGAGCTGTACGTGGGTGAGAAGCCGGCGATCGTGCTTGATGGCGTGGTCGACCAGCCTCATATCATTCTTCCGGATGACAAGGGCCCCGACCTGAAGTGATGGGTGTGCCGCAACTGCCGCTGGCCCTGCATTACCCGCGGGACCAGCGCTTGGAGACCTTCATCGGCGCGCCGGATGGCGCGCTGGCGCAGCTGCGTGCGATCGCGGTCGGCGCCAGCCACGATTGGGTCTACCTGGAAGGCGCGGCGGGTACGGGCAAGACCCATCAGGCGCTGGCGATGTGTTCCAGTGCCGAGCAGGCCGGCCGCCTGCCGACCTACGTGCCGCTGGCCAGCGCTGCGGGCCGCGTGCGCGCGGCGCTGGATGGGCTGGAGTCGCGCGAGCTGGTGGCGCTGGACGGCCTGGACGAGGTGGCCGGCAACCGCGAAGACGAGATCGCGCTGTTCGATTTCCACAACCGCGCGCGCGCTGCCGGTGTGACCGTGCTGTACACGGCGCAGAAGGCACCGGGCGAACTGGGCCTGCTGCTGCCCGACCTGCGTTCGCGTCTGGGCCAGTGCGTGCGCGTGCTGCTGCAGCCGCTGGACGAGGAAGGCCGCGCGGCGGTGCTGCGCGAGCGCGCGCTGCGCCGGGGCCTGGCGATTGACGAGGCGGCCATCGAGTGGCTGCTGTCGCACACCGGGCGCGAGCTGGGTGGATTGATCACGCTGCTGGATTGGCTGGACCGCGAGTCGCTGGCGGCGAAGCGGCGGATCACCGTGCCGTTCCTGCGCCAGGTGCTGGAAGAAGGCCGGCCGCGCTACTGAGGGTGGGGTTTGCTTTGCAGGGCTGCGCCCTGCACCCGCCGAAGCAACGTCAACGTCAACGTCAAAAGCTGGCTTCCTGAGGGGAGGCGGGGCGCTGTGGGCTTGCGGGGACGCCGTAAACCCATCCATGGGGGCTTGGTCGCCGCATCCATGCGGCTCACACCCCGCAAGCCCACAGCGCCCCGCCTTCGACAGATTCCCGCGATCTGCCGGGACTGCGTACTGCCCTGCTGCTGGTGGGTGTCGACCTTGGTCGACGCGTGTCTTGCTTGTGGTGGGTGTCGACCTTGGTCGACACATGCGAGCGAGCGCAGCGATGCGACCCGCTTTTGCTTTTGCTTTTCTTTTTCTTTTCCGTGGCTGGACGCCCACGGAAACTGTCAGGGGCCGGGCGGGTGGGCCATGCAGGGGCGTTGGCGCCATGGATGGCGCCATCGAGCTTACAGGGACGTACTTGCAGCGTCCCCTGCATGGCCCACCCGCCCGGCCAAGCACGCGATCCGCTCTACGCGACCAGCCACGAGGGGCTCAGCCGTTCGCTGCCAACTCAACATCCAGCGCGCGCAGGCGATCCACCGTCCCGACATCGGTCCAGCGCCCACGATGGTGCTGCCCGGTCATCAACCCCTGCGCCATGAAATGCTTCTGCAGCGGCACCACCGAGAACTTCGGCGGCCGCCGCTCGCTGCCCGGGGCATCCCCGATCACCGCGCGCCAATCGGCCACGATCGAAGGGCGGTATACACCGATACCGGCATAGGTCAGGCACGGGCCTTCGCGGTCGTGATGCAACACGCCCTGCGCGTCGAGCCGGTAGTCACCGTGCGGGTGCTGCACAGGATTGTCGACCAGCACCAGATGCGCCTGGCCCTGCGGCTCGCGGGGCAGCGTGGCGAAATCGAAATCGGTCCAGATATCGCCGTTCACCACCAGGAACGGCGCATCACCCAATACCGGCAGTGCGTTGAGGATGCCGCCGCCGGTTTCCAGCGGGGTCTGTCCTTCGTACATGAAATGCAGGTGCAGGCCCCACTGGCTGCCATCGCCCAGCGCTGCCGGGAATTGCTCGGCCAGCCATGCGGTGTTGACCACCACCTCGCGCACGCCGAGCGCGGCCAAGCGTTCAAGATGCCAGACGATCAGCGGCTTGCCGGCCACGTCCAGCAGTGGTTTGGGCGTATGCAGGGTCAGCGGGCGCATGCGCTCGCCGAGGCCTGCGGCAAAGATCAGCGCCTTCATCGGGCCACGCGCATCGGTGCGGCCAGCTCGGCCAGCGCCGGCTTGATGCGGTCTTCCAGCAGCTGCTGCAACGGCGCCAGCTCGCGGTAGCGTGGCAGCACTTCATCCAGATAGCCGATGAAGCGCGGCGCGTCGTCCAGGTAGTGGCCCTTGTTGTCGCGATAGCGCAGGCGGCAGAACAGGCCGAGGATCTTCACGTGGCGCTGGATGCCCATCCAGTCGGCGTCGCGCAGGAAGGTGGCGCGGTCGGGCACCGGCAGGCCGGCAGTACGTGCGCGTTCGTGATACTGCGCCAGCCATTCGTCCACGCGCTGCAGCGGCCAGCTCAGGAACGCATCCTTGAACAGGCTCACCGCGTCGTAGGCGATCGGGCCGCGCACCAGGTCCTGGAAATCCAGTACGGCCGGGCCGTTGTCGACCGGCATCAGGTTGCGTGGCATGTAGTCACGGTGGGTCATCAGCTGGGCCTGGCCGAGCGCGTTGTCCATCAGCCGGCGGTGCACCAGCTGCAGGCCTTCGATCTCAGCGCAGTCCAGTTCCAGGCGCAGGTGGCGCTGCAGGAACCATTCGTCGAACAGGCCGGCATCCCGCTGCAGCAGCGCCTCGCCGAACTGGCCGAAGTCGGCCGGCACCGGGATCGCCTGCAGGCGCAGCAGCTGTTCGATCGAGCGGCCGAACCACTCATCGGCATTGCGCTCGTCGAGGATCTTCGCCAGGGTCGGGCCGCCAAGGTCTTCCAGCAGCAGGAAACCGGCGTCCAGGTCCTGCGCCAGCAGTGCAGGCACGCGCAGGCCGTGCTCGTGCAGCAGGCCGCGCATGCGCAGCCACGGCCGCGGATCTTCCAGCCCCGGCGGCGCGTCCATCACGATGTGGCTGCCGCGGGTGCTGGTGGTGCGCCAATAGCTGCGCATGCCGGCATCGACCGAGGCGCGTTCGACCACGGCGTTGGCATCATCCAGCTGGATACGGGCCCACTGCAGGCGCTGCGCGCTGCGCTGGGGATCGGAGGCGGGTTCGGTCATGCAGGCATATCCGGGCGCGCCGGGCGCGCCAACGTCGGGAACAGAAGGGAAGGGGGAATCAGCGTCAGCGACGACCGCTGAACAGGCGCAGGATCGCCAGCACCACGATCGCGCCGAGCACGGCGCCGAGGAAACCGGCCGGTTCACCGGGGGCGTACCAGCCCATGTACTGGCCGAACCAGCCGGCCAGCAGCGCGCCGAGAATGCCCAGCACGATGGTCAGCAGGCAGCCCATGCGGTTGTTGCCGGGCATGAAGAAGCGCCCAAGCAGGCCGACGAAGAAGCCGACCAGGATGATGTAGAGCCAGCTGCTGCTGCCGAACAGACCATTCATGTGCATGCGTTCCGCTAGGGGTGGACGCAGCCTAGCAAGGCCAGGCTGCGTCCGTCACGGGTGCCGGATCAGCAGCAGCCGTGGTCGCCGTGGCGGGTGCCGCTGTCAGCGGCCACCGGCGAACCGCTGGTCTCGCCGCGCAGGCTGGCGGCGTAGTGCTCGCTGATCACCTTGGACACGCAGGCGGTGACCTTCTTGCCCATCGGAATGTGCAGGAACTCGTTCGGGCCATGCGCGTTGGAGTGCGGGCCGAGCACGCCGGTGATCATGAACTGGGCGCCCGGGAACTTCTCGCCCAGCATGCCCATGAACGGGATCGAACCGCCTTCGCCCATGTACATGGCCGGCTTGCCGAAGAAGGCCTGGCTGGCGTCGTCGATGGCCTGGGTCAGCCACGGTGCCATGGCCGGAGCGTTCCAGCCGGTGGAGGCCTTCTCCAGGTCCAGGGTGACGTGGGCGCCGTTCGGCGGATCGCGCAGCAGGGCTTCCTTCAGCAGTTCGCCGCAGGTCTTGCCATCGGCGGTCGGCGGCAGGCGCAGCGACAGCTTCACCGAGGTCTGCGGGCGCAGCACGTTGCCGGCCGATTCCAGCGGCGGCATGCCGCCCACGCCGGTGACCGACAGCGCCGGGCGCCAGGTGCGGTTGAGCACCAGCTCGGTCAGGTCTTCGTTCATCGGGCGCAGGCCGTCGACCATCGGGAACTTCTCGAAGATCTCGGTATCGACCACTTCGGCAGCGCGCTTGGCCTGGGCCTGGCGCTCGGCCGGGATTTCCACGTTCATGCCGTCGATCAGGATGCGGCCGGTGTCCTGGTCCTCGATGCGCGACAGGATCTGGCGCAGCAGGCGGAAGCTGGACGGGATCACGCCGGAGGCATCGCCGGAATGCACGCCCTCGTTGAGCACCTTCACGGTGAAGTTGCCGCCGGTCAGGCCGCGCAGCGAGGTGGTGCACCACAGCTGGTCGTAGTTGGCGCAGCCCGAATCCAGGCAGACCACCAGCGACGGCTTGCCGATGCGGTCGGCCAGGTGGTCGACGTAGGCCGGCAGGTCGTAGCTGCCGGACTCTTCACAGGCTTCGATCAGCACCACGCAGCGGGCGTGCGGCAGGCCCTGGGCCTGCAGCGCCAGCACGGCGGCCAGCGAGCCGAAGATGGCATAGCCGTCGTCGGCGCCGCCGCGGCCGTACAGCTTGTCGCCGCGCAGGACCGGGGTCCAGGGGCCAAGGTCGTCGTCCCAGCCGGTCATTTCCGGCTGCTTGTCCAGGTGGCCGTAGAGCAGGATGGTGTCGTCGCCGGTTTCGCCGCCGGTGGCCGGAATTTCCAGGAAGATCAGCGGGGTACGGCCTTCCAGGCGCACCACCTCGACCTTCAGGCCGGGCAGCTGCTGCGCCTTGGCCCAGTTCTCCATCAGGGTGACCGCCTGTTCCATGTAGCCGTTCTGCACCCAATTGGCGTCGAACATCGGCGACTTGTTGGGAATGCGGATGTAGTCGACCAATTGCGGGACGATCTCGCTGTCCCACTTGTCATTGACGAATTGGCCGAGCTTGGCGCTGTCCATCTGAAACTCCGGTTGCATGGGCTGATCCGCGCATTCTACGCCTGTGCCGGGGTAGGGTTTTTCCTACATCACGTCGGGTATTTGGCTGGCTTACGGAAATGCGGGAAACCGATAGGCTGTGCACATGTGGTGACGGACACTGTTTCGACCGACGGGAATGCCGGTCGGGGCAGCCAGAACCACAAGGAGATACACGTCGTGCCTTGGTTTGTCGTGTTGAGGGCACTGGTGCTGATGATGGGGATCGCGGGGGCACATGCCGCCGAACTGATCGATATCAACCGTGCCGATGCACAGGCGCTGCAGCAGGGATTGACGATGGTCGGAGCCACCAAGGCCGAGGCGATCGTCGAGCACCGGCGCAGACACGGCCCGTTTCACCGCGTCGAGGACCTGACGCAGGTGAAGGGGATAGGGAAAGCAATCGTCGAACGGAATCGACAGCGGATCACCGTAGGCAACAGGCTGTTGCCAGCGGATCCGGTACCCGGATCGGTACCGGTGCGGACCGTACCCAGGCGCTGACAGCAGGAATCGTCGGAACCGGCAGGAGGCTGGTTCACCGGACACGGACAGGATGGCCGTGACCACCGACCGCCGCAGGACGCGGCACCAATCACCAGGATGGTGGCATCACAGACCTGTGGAAGGGGCTGAGATACAAGCAGGACAGACGCGGCCGCGTGCAGGACGCAACGCTACCCCCACAGCGCAGGATGCGAGGGGGCGGCAGCAGGCCGACAAGGACGTAACGATTGCCCGGTACGACACATGGCTGTGTCGCCGGGCAGTTTCATTTCCGGCGCCTGGTTTTGCCACGGCCACCACGGGCCGATGGTGTACGGTGGCCGCTTCGCATGGAAAGGACACCGCTGGATGCTTCCGCGCCGCCCCACGACCCTGATGCTCGCCCTTGCGCTGGCCCTGCCGCTGCTGGCCCACGCCGCTGCGCCGACGACGGTTGCCAAAACGACCGCTGCTGCCGCCAGCACCACGGACGTGCGCGGGCCGACCGACCTCAAGCCGGGCGAGTTCCTGTGGCATCCGGAAATCTCGCCGACCGGCCCGATCGTGCTGGTGGTCAGCCTGGATGAGCAGCGGGCCTACGTGTACCGCAACGGCATCGCCATCGGCCTGACCACGATCAGTTCGGGCAAGGCCGGGCACGAGACGCCGACCGGTGTGTTCACCATCCTGCAGAAGGACAAGGACCACAGGTCCAACCTCTACAACAGCGCGCCGATGCCCTACATGCAGCGGTTGACCTGGGATGGCATCGCCCTGCATGGCGGCAGCCTGCCTGGCCACCCGGCTTCGCACGGCTGCGTGCGCCTGCCGCAGGCCTTCGCGCAGAAGCTGTTCAGCGAAACCCAGCGCGGCGATACCGTGGTGGTGGCCGATGCCAGGAGCTCGCCGATGACGCTGGCCTATCCCTCGGTGCTGGCACCGGTGAATGCGCGCGGGCAGGCGCTGCCGGAAACCGAGGGCGGCAGTGCCGCACAGGCCTGGTGGAACGACAGCGCGGCCCCGGCCGGCCAGGTCGGCATCCTGGTCAGCCTGCACGACCAGCGCCTGTACGTATTGCGCGATGGCGTGATGATCGGCGAGTCGCCGCTGAAGGCCGACGCCCTGCCGGCGTTCCAGGGCACCACCCTGTTCGTGATGGGGCAGGGCTACAGCGATACCCCCAGCCCGCTGGATGTGAACCAGCGCCTGCACCAGTGGACGGCCTACCCGCTGCTGGGCCAGGACCGTGCCCAGGCCACCCCGGACCTGCTGGCCACGCCCTCGCTGCCGATGGCGCTGCCGGCCGATTTCGCCCGCCAGCTGTACCAGGTGCTGGTGCCGGGCACGACTCTGCTGGTCACCTCGCTGCCGGCGGTCCGCCCAAGCCCGGCTGAATCCGGAATGCAGCCGGTCTTGGAATCCGAGCCGCCAGGGTCCACCCTGAAGGGTAATTGAGCCTCCCCGTTGTGCACATGACTGCATCCCGCCTGTGCCGGCTGGCCGCGTTCGGCCTGCTGGCGACCTCCGCCAGCGCCCCGGCGCTGGCACAGACGCCCGCCCTTGCCACCAGTGCCGATGATCTGGCTGCCTTGCTGTCGCGCAGTGCGCCCAAGGCCGACCGCCACGTGTTGCAGCTGGCGGCGCACGCCATGCGCTGTGCGTTGCAGCGGCCCGAGCTGGGCATCAATGGTGATCGCCTCAGCGTGATCGACTACTCGCGGCCGTCCACCGAGCCGCGGCTGTGGGTGTTCGACCTGGCCCACCAGCGCCTGCTGTTCGAGGAATGGGTGGCGCACGGACGCAACAGCGGCGACAACCGCACCGAGCATTTCTCCAATCGCGACGGCAGTTTCATGTCCAGCCTCGGCGCGTTCACCGCGCAGGAGACCTACATGGGCGGCAACGGCTACTCGCTGCGCCTGGTCGGGTTGGAGCCGGGCTTCAACGACCGTGCGCGCGAACGCGCGATCGTCATCCATGGCGCGCCCTACGTGAACCCGGCCACCGCGCAGTTGCAGGGGCGGCTTGGCCGCAGCCTGGGCTGCCCGGCGGTGCGCCTGTCGGTGGCCAGGCCGCTGATCGATGCGTTGCGTGGCGGCACGATGGTGTTCGCCTACTACCCCGACCAGGACTGGCTGAAGCATTCGCAGCTGCTGGGCGGCGAGTGTGGTGGCCAGGGCACGCTCGCCACGCGGTGATGCGCGACGGCGCGCGGCGTGATGCAATGCGCCGATGAATATCGACTCCTTGCTGCACACCCCGAGCCAGGTGATTTCCAGCCTGGACTATCGCCGCGAACGCTGGCGGAATGGACTTGGCTGGACCCGCGAGATCCTGCGCCTGCCGGCACAAGGCGATGACTGGGCGCTGCGCCTGTCGGTGGCCGAGATCGAGCAGGATGCCGCGTTCTCAGCTTTCCCCGGCGTGGAGCGCGAGCTGGTGCTGTTGCAGGGCAATGGTGTGCGTCTTCGCTTCGAGGATGGCCGCGTGGCCGAAGTGCTGCCACCGCACGGTCGCGTGCGGTTTGCTGGTGAGGAAGCGCTGCATGGCGAACTGGTCGATGGCACCACCCATGACTTCAACCTGATGTGGAAGCGCGATCTGCTGCAGGCCGAGCTGTTGCACCGGCCGCTGGTGGGGTCGATGTTCTTCTTCTGCGAACCGGGCGTGGCCTGGGCGCTGCACCTGCTGGCCGGTCAGGCCGAATTTGGTGCTGACAGTGGCTTGCCGCCGTTGCAGGCCGGAGATACGGCGTGGTTGTCAGCCGGTGAGCGGCAGCGACATGCGTTGCAGGGCGGTGGCGAACTGCTGGCGATACGGATCAGCGCGGCGGGGGCATGATCTTGTAGAGCTGCGCCGTGCGTGGACGCGGCCGCCGATACCGCGTCACCGTGCGAACCAAGGTTCGCACCCACCAGAAGGCGGTTCGCACCCACCAGGATGCGGCGGCCTCAATACACATCGCGCCGGTAACGGCCGGCCAGCAGCAACGCTTCCTTGCCGGCAACACCCAGCACCTGCTCGATCACCGCATCCACGGCTGGGGCCATGCCCTGCAGGCTGCCGCAGACCAGGATTGTCGCGCCGTCATCGATCCACTGGCGAAGTGTTGCCGCTTCAGCCTGCAACCGGTCCTGTACATAACGGTGCGTGCCGCCGTCACGGCTGAACACCGTATCCAGCCGCGCCAGCGTGCCATCGGCCTGCATCGCATGCAGCTCTTCCCTGAAGTGGAAGTCGTGCGCTGCGCTGCGCTCACCGAACAGCAGCCAGGTGCGGCGTGCGCCGCTGCGCGCGCGTTCGTGCAGATGCGCGCGCAGGCCGGCGATGCCAGTGCCGTTGCCGATCAGCAGCAGCGGCACATCTGCGGCAACGCCATGGAAATTGTCGTTGCGGCGCAGACGCAGCTGCACCGGTTCGCCGATGGCCGCGTGGTCGCACAGCCAGCCGCTGCCGATGCCGGGTGTGCCATCGGCGCGCAGCTGGCGACGCAGCAATAGTTCCACTGCGCCGTCGGCCATGACCGAGGCGATCGAGTACTCGCGATGTGGCAGCGGCTGCAGGGTGGCCAGCAACGCCGGCAGATCCCCGGCAGGAACCAGTGAGGGCAGGTGCGAGCGTTCGACGCGGGCCAGTAGGGTCTGTCCGTCATCCAGCACGGTGTCCGCATTGAAGCCCTGTGCATCCAGCCAGGCGCGCGCGCTGTGGCGAGCGTGCTGCGGACCGATCTCGGCGATGTCGCCGGCCTGCCACTGCACAGCGGCGCCAGCGGGTGGCTGCAGGCGCAGCCAGTACACCGGACCACCGGGGCTGCCCGGGTTCAGGTGCTGGCGCTGCAGCAGCGTCCACGGCTGGTACTCGGCCGGGCTCCAGTCGGGCAGTTCACTGGCGCCGCCACCGAGCTGCCCCAGCAGCTGCTGCCAATGGCGCAGCGCGGCCGGATCGGCGTTGTCGACTTCGATCGCATCGAACAGCGGATGCGCACCATGCTGGCACAGCCACTGGTCCAGTTGGTGGCCGAATCCACAGAAGTGGCCATAGCTGCGATCGCCCAGCGCGAGCACGCCGTAGTGCAGGTGCTGCATCGGCGGTGGCGTGGTCATTGCCCCGCGCAGGAACGGCAACGCGTGGTCGGGCGGGTCGCCCTCACCGGTGGTGCTGGCGATGAACAACGCGCGCTGGCTGGCCGTCAGCAGTGCTGCGTCCACCTCATGCAGTCCGCGCACACGCACCGGCACGCCGGCACCGCGCAGGGCCTCGGCACTGCGTTCGGCCAGTTCGCGGGCGAAACCGGTCTGGCTGGCCCAGACCAGCAGGATCGGCGCGGTATCGCCCGATGGGGCGTCGTCACGCGGGCGGCCACGCCACCACAACGCGGCACAGGCCAGCGCATACAGCGCCGTAGCGATCAGCGCGATCTGCGTTTGCCGTGCCGGCGGCGCACCCTGCCACCAGGTCTTGCCCAGATGCAGGCGCAGCAGCGCCCACCCGACCAGCGCCAGCAGAAGCAGGACCAGAGCGTTGCCGAGCCACGCGCGCGACGGACGTGCGCTCATGCATCCTGCTCGTCGAGCAGGCGCTGGAAGGCGCTGCTGAGGAATTCGCGGGGGCCTTCTGCTGTGCGTTGCAGGTAGCGTGCGGCCAGTCCTTCGCGTTCGGCCAGTGCCATGCCGTGCTCGCGGCCGAGCACGGTCAGTGCGGTGGCCCAGGCATCGGCATGCATCGCGTCGTCGGCAACCACGGTCACTGCCGCTGCAACCTGGCGCACCGGCATGCCGGTACGCGGGTCGAGGCTGTGGCTGTAAGCCTGGCCATCGGCCTGGTACTGGTGCCAGCGATCACCTGAAGTGGCCACCGCAAGCCCGTCCAACGCGAGTACCCGCGGCGGGGTCCCGGTGTGCGCGTCTTCTTCCGGCGCCGATTCCACCAGCACGCGCCATGGCTGGCCGTCGGGCTTGCGGCCGTAACCCGCCAGCTCGCCGCCGACTTCGATCAGCGCCGCCGCGATGCCTTGTGCACGCAGCCAGGCGGCGACGTGATCGACGCCGAAGCCCTTGGCGATCGCAGAGAGATCCAGTTCCAGCCCGCCCGGCTGCAGCAGCGCATCGTCCTGCCACTGCAGGCGCTGCCAACCACAGCGGTCGCGCGTGGCCTGCAGGGTGGCGGCATCGGGTTGTCGGCGTTCACCGGCATGCGCACCGAAACCCCACAGTGCAACCAACGGGCCAAGGGTGGGGTCGAAGGCGCCGTCACTGGCCGCCGCGATGGCCTGTGCGCAGGCCAGCACCTGGCGCGTCTCGGTCGGCAGCCTGCACCACTGGCCGGCCTCGGCGCGGTTGTAGCGGCTGAGGTCCGAACCGGATTCCCAGGTGCTCATCTGTGCGACCACCTCGTCCAGCCGCGCCTGGATGCCAGCATGCAGCGGGTGCAGGTCGCGCTGGCGCGACGCGACCAGCGACACACTCCAGGTGGTGCCCATGGTGGCGCCACCGAGGCGGGCGATATCGAGCGGGGTATCGGTCATGGTGGTGCGCAGGCGCGATGCCGGGGCTGGCCCGGCATCGCGATCTGCATCATTACTGCGGCAGCACTTCCAGCGTGGCGACGTAGCTCAGGCGGCGCTTGGCGGCCTGCTTTACCGAGGTCTTGGCATCTTCGGTGCCGGTTTCCAGCCAGTACATGCCGGCTTCCGGCCAGGTCACCTTGATCTCGCCCTTGGCGTCGCTGGTCAGCTTCAGTTCGTCCTGCGCATTGCGGTAGCGGGTGGCGCCACGCACGATCTCGAACTCCAGGCCAGCGGTCGGCTTGCCATCGACCAGCACGCGGAAGGTGGCTTCCTCACCAGCGAACAGGTCGTTCGGGTGGCCGACGGCAACCAGCTCGATGCCACGGTTGGTCGGCTTCAGCGCGGTGTCGTTCGGCGCACCGTTGGTGACGAAGGTCTCCACGCGGCCGACCGACTGGCTCACTTCCAGCTTCTTCGCGTCCTTCGGCAGTTCACCGAAGGTAGCCACGCTGCCGCGCCAGCGCTTGCGCTCGCCGTTCTGCTCGTAGGTGGCGAACAGGCCGTCATTGACCGAGGCGATGCGATAGGTGCCGGGCTGCTTCAGCTCAACGTCGAACACGCTGCGGTACTTGCCGGTGGACGCGTTCTGCGGTTGCACGGTGCTGCCATCCGGGGCGGTGATCACCAGCGATTCCAGGCGCAGCGGCACGTGGTTGAAGTAGAACAGGTCGTTGGAGACCGCACCGTCGACGGTGATCCACGGCGCGTTACCGGCGATCACGGTCTGCGAGGGCAGCAGCCAGGCCTTGTGGGCCAGGGCAGAGAAGGGAAGGGCAGCGGCCAGGGCGGCGGCGAGGACGAGCGTGCGCTTCATGCGGAAGACTCCAGTGGATGCGGGGCGGTGCGACAAGGGCGAGGGGATTACGACTTAATCCCCTCCGTCCCCTTTTCAGGGTTTGACGGCGAGGGTGACCTGGCCCAGTTCGGTGGCGCCCTGCGCCTTGCCGTTCTGCGCGGCGGTGGCCGGCCAGGTGAAGGGGATCTTCAGCAGTTCACGACCGCCGACTTCACGCACCGCTTCGACCACCAGGGTGTAGTTGCCCGGGGCGAGCTGCTTCAGCGCCGGCTGCTTGTCGGTGAACGACAGCGCGTGCTTGCCGGCCGGGCGGGTCGGGCCGGTCACGCCGTCCACCGGCACCTGCAGGGTGCGGCCGCTCTTGCGCCACCACTGGCGCAGGTCGGGCAGCCACTTGGTGCCATGGCCTTCGCTGTTGCTGGTCTGCTGGTACCAGACAGAGAGGTTGGCCGCGACCTTCTGGTCGGCGCCTTCCAGCCACACCGCCACATACGGGCGGTGGTATTCGGCCACGTTGAGCTTGGGCACTTCGACGTTGATGTCGAGAGTGGCAGCGTAGGCCGGCGAGGTGGCCAGCAGGCCGCTGAGGGCGATGGTCAGGGTGACGCGCATGGAGCGGCTCCGGGAACGAGGGAAAAGTCAGTGGATCAGCAGCAGGGCGATCAGCAGCGGGATCATCAGGCCCAGGCCGACCAGCGGCCAGGTCATGCGCCGCTGCCGCGCATGCAGGTGCAGCAGGAACAGGCCGGTGATGCAGAACACCAGGCAGGCCACGGCGAACAGGTCCAGGAACCAGCCCCACGCCGGGCCGGCATTGCGGCCCTTGTGCAGGTCGTTGAGGTAGGACACCGCGCCGCGCGAGGTTGATTCGTACTCCACCGCGCCGGTTTCGCGATCGATGCTCAGCCAGGCGTCGCCACCGGGGCGCGGCAGCGACAGGTAGATCTCCTCGGCCGACCACTCGGCCGGGCGCCCGCCAATGGCGATGCCCAGCTGGGTGTCCAGCCATTGCCGGGCCGGGCGCGGGATCGGCGCGTTACCGTCCTCGCGCGTGCCCAGCTGGCCCAGCAGCTCGCCCGGCAGTTCCAGGTGCTGGTTCTGCACCTGGGGCTTGGCCTCGATCTTCGCCGCATGGTTGAGGGTCAGGCCGGTCACCGCGAACAACAGCATGCCGATCAGGCACACCGCCGAGCTGATCCAGTGCCACTGGTGCAGCGTACGCAGCCAGAAGCCACGGCTCTGTTGCTGCTGCACGGTGGAAGAAGCAGGACGGCTCACGGCACGGTTCGGGGCGGATGGGGACTGCTCATTACATCATTGATGAGAATAGCTCGCAATTGCGTGTCGTTCTGTATCCCTGGGAGCGGTGCCGACCGAGGTCGGCACCCACCGGGCCAAGGCGATGCCGGCCAGCGGCCGGCACTACCACTGTCCAGTAGATCCACGCCATGCGTGGATGGAGCGCCGGCCCCGCAGAAGTCAGAACTTCGCGTTGAGCGAGATCCAGTAGCTGCGGCGCTGGTCCTTGGTCGCGTAGTCGTCCACGCAGCTGAACTCGCTCGGATTGAGCAGCAGGCACGACTGCGAGACGAAGTTCTTGTCGAACAGGTTGTTGACCCGTGCGTTCACCGTCAGCCATGGCGTGGCCTGCCAGCTGCCACCGAGGTGGAAGATCGTGTAGTCCTCGTAATAGCGGACATGGCGGGCACCGGCGCTGTCGATCAGGGTGTCGCGGTAGCGGTCGTAGCGGCCCTCGCCGATCAACGACAGGCTGATGGCCTCGTTGATCTGCCAGTTGAGGCTGGCGTTGGCCATGTGCTTTGCCGGTGTGGTGCCTGCGATCGGGCGTCCCTTGTCGGGGCCGCTGGTCTGCTCGCTCTTGGTCCAGGTGTAGTTGCCGCGCAGTTGCAGGGTGTCGAGCAGGTCGATGTGGCCGGCCAGTTCCGCGCCGCGGGTTTCGGCCTTGTCGATGTTCACGCTCTGGGTGAACGCGCTGTAGCCCAGTGACGCCCAGCCCGGGCCGATGTCCACGCAGTAGCCGCTGCCGGCCGGCGCCACTTCGCAGTTCGGGAAGGTGCCGCCGCTGGCGATCTTGTCTTCGAATTTGTTGATGAAGCCGGTGACGTTGAAGCCCCAGCGCTGGCCTTCGTAGTACGCGGCCAGCTCGTAGTTGGTGCTGGTTTCCGGCTTCAGGTTGGGCGAGCCCACCAGCGGCAGCACGCCCTGGCCACCAAACCCGGTGATGCCCGGGAACAGCTGGTCCGGACGCGGGGTCTTGTAGCCGGTGCTGACGCCACCCTTGAAGGTCCACGCATCGCTGGCATTCCACACCAGGTAACCACGAGGGCTGACATGGCTGCCGAACACGTTGTGGTCGTCGTAGCGCAGGCCGAAGGTGGCGGTGAGGGTGTCGGTCAGTGCCCAGTTGTCCTCGGCGAACAGCGCCCACATGCGGTGCTTCTGCTTGGTGTTGCTGCGGTAGCCGGCGCCGTCCATGCCGAACACGCCGTCGATCATGTCGGTGTCGTTGTACTGGCCACCCACGGTCAGCTTGTGCGAGCCGAAGTCGAGGTCGAGCATGGTGTCGAGCACGTAGCCTTCCAGTTCCATGGTGCGCAGCGGGCGCGGTAGGAAGGCCTGCAGGCGTGCCATTTCGCTGGGGTTGAGGGCGGTCAGCGCATTGCCACGGCCGGCCGCGCAGTTGTTGGCCGCGCCGGTGCGGCGGCAGACGTCATTCCACAGCGTCTGCAGGTTGGCGCGTTCGTCCAGGGTCAGTGGCAGCGAGCGGCCCAGGTTGCTGCTCTTGCTGTGGGTCAGCGAGGTCTGCCAGGTGCCGAAGCTGTAACGGCCCTGATGGGTCAGCGACAGCTGGTCGCGCTCGTATCGCTGGTAGGCGGTGTAGCCCACGCGCGGCTGCACCACGCGGCGGGTGACCGTGCCGCTGCCGTTCGGGTTGGGAATGACCGCGTTGCCGACGCGCCACAGGCTGGCCAGGCTGTCCAGCGTGCCGGTCTGGCCTTCGCTGTTGTCGTACTTCTGCCGCGAGACGTCGTAGTCCAGCCACAGCTCGTGGTCATCGTTGACGCGGAAGTCCAGGCGCACGCCGGTGTTCCAGTTGGTGTTGGCCACCGACTTGCCACCGCCACCGAAGCCGATGCTGCGCTCCCACAGGCTGCCGTCGGGCAGGGTCAGTGCGTCCCACTCCGGATTGGAGGCTTTGGCGTCGTAGTAGCTGCCGCGTACCGCCAGGCTGAGGCGATCCTTGATCAGTGGGCCGCTGAGGTAAACGTCGGTGGTGCGTGCATCGCCGAACTGGTCGTCCTGCTGCACGGTGAAGCCCTGGGTGAGCGCGCCGTGCCAGCTGTCCTGGTTGCGGCGGGTGATGATGTTGATGACGCCGCCCATCGCATCCGAGCCGTACAGGGTGGACATCGGGCCGCGTACCACTTCGATGCGCTCGATGGCATCCAGCGGCGGCAGGTAGGCGAACTGGCCGCCGCCGAAGTTGTTCGGGTACAGCTGGCCGACGTTGCTCTGGCGGCGGCCATCGATCAGTACCAGGGTGTACTCGGAGGGCAGGCCGCGCATCGAGATGGTGGCGCGGCCGTTCTTGTCGGTCGCTTCCAGGCCGACGTCGATGCCTTCGACGTCGCGCAATGCATCGACCAGATTGGTGTAGGGACGCTTGCTCAGTTCCTCGCGGCTGACCACGCTGATGCTGGCCGGTGCATCGATCACTTTCTGTTCGAAGCCGGACGCGGTGACCACCACCTTGTCCAGCGTCTGCGGGGCGCCGGCGGCGTCACCGTGGGCGAAGGCGGGGGCGGACAGGGCCACCAGCACGGCGCTGGTCAGCAGGGGGCGGGACAGGGACGAACGGACACGATGGCGCTGGGCCATGGCAGTTACCTCGAAGGATGCAGGGTGGTGCACTGCCACGCGCTCAGGGCGCGGCAGGCACGGAAGGCCCGGTCAGGGGCAGCAGGGATGGAGCAGACGGGAATGAAGCAGGCAGCGGCGCGCGCAGGCGACCGCGCACGCGGTCACACCGGGCCGTGGATCAGGCGAGCGGCGGCGCCTGGCCGCGTTGCTGGCGGCGCCCGGGCGCATCGGCCCAGGGCGTATCCGGAGCGGCCAGCGGCCAGTCCGGGCGCACGCCGGGCATGGCCGGCGCAGCGGGAACGAGTTCGAGTTCAGTGCGCAGCCACTGGCTGGCCAGCAGCAATGGCGGAGGTGACTTCTCGGCCGCTTTCACCGGGGCAGCGGCACAGCGGCGCAGCTTGGCCGGTGCTTCTTCCTGCAGCGGGCCTTCGCCGCCGCGCTCTTCCAGCGGCACCTGCACGGTCATCGGCGCCGGCGCATGCGGCAGCAGCGGCAACGTGCCCAGCAGCAACGCCAGCATCGCCACCCACGCCAACAGGCTGGCCAGCGCAGGACGCTGGCCGCGCATGGCGGTGCCCATCTTGCGATGGACGAGTGGGCGAGGGCGAAGCGGACGCAGCAAGCAGGAATCCCCGGACGTCTGCCGGCAGGGGCCGGCATCAACGGGGCGAGATTGTAATGAGAGCGGTTAGCGGTTGCAAATGAGAATGATTGCCAAGATGTCGCGGGCCCGGCCGTGTGCGGCTCAGACTTCGCTCCAGCGCCGCAGCAGGTTGTGGTACACGCCGGTCAGCTGCAGCACCGCCTCGGCGTCGCCGCCGGTCTGCCGCAGGCGTTCGATCGAGCCGTCCATTTCCCACAGCAGGCGACGCTGCACGTCGTCGCGGACCATGCTCTGCACCCAGAAGAACGAGGCCACGCGCGCGCCACGGGTGACCGGATTGACCTTGTGCAGGCTGCTGGACGGGTACACGATCAGGTCGCCGGCCGGCAGCTTCACCTCGTGCTCGCCGTAGGTATCGCTGATGATCAGCTCGCCGCCCTCGTACTCCTCGGGCGCGGACAGGAACAGGGTGCAGGAGATGTCCGAGCGCAGCTGTTCGCCGTTGGCCAGGTTCATCACCGCGCCATCGACGTGGAAGCCATAGGTGCCACCGCCGCTGTAGCGGTTGAAGCGGGGTGGCAGGACCTTCAGCGGCAGAGCGGCAGCGAAGAACAACGGGCTGCGACCCAGTGCGGCGAGTATGCGCTGCCCGAGTTCTGCCTTCAGCGGCGAGGCATCGGGCAGTTGCTGGTTGTGCTTGACCTGCGCACCCTGCGCGCCGACGGTCTCGCGACCGTCGGCCCAATCGGCCGGATCCAGCCGCTGGCGCATCTGTGCCACCTCTTCCGGGGCGAGCACGTTGGGTATGTGCAGCAGCATGGTGGTTCCTCTGTGATGCGCGGGGGAGACGGGCTCCCCCGCGTCTTGCCATCAGAAGCGGATGTCCGCGCTGAGCAGGAAAGTGCGCGGTGCGCCCGGGGTGTAACGGTAGCCGCTCTTGTTGATGCTGGCCACGTACTGCTTGTCGAACAGGTTGTAGCCGTTCAAGCGCAGCGACACGTGATCGTTCACCGCCCACGAGACCATGGCGTCGTACACCGTGTAGGACTTGGTGAATGCCGGCGTGCCGACGGCGCCGTCGGTACCGCGGTGCATGCCGGCGGCATAGCGCACGCCGCCGCCCAGGGTAATGCCATGCGGCAGCACGTAGCTGGTCCAGCCGGTGAAGGTATCGTCCGGGGTATAGACCAGGTTGTTGGTGCCATCGGCGGCCACCTTGGCACCATCCTTCACATCGGTGTTCAAGTGGCTGTAGCCTGCGCTGATCGACCAGTTCTCGGACACGCGGCCCACGGCAGACAGCTCAACACCCTTCACCCGTTTGCTGCCGGTCTGGGTGGGGTTGCCGGCGTCGTCCAGCACGGTGGTATTGATTTCGTTTTCCACATCGGTCTGGAACAGCGCCAGGTTCACCGCCAGCGCATCCTCCATGAAGGCCCACTTGCTGCCCACCTCGAAGGTCTTGGCCTTCTGCGGGTCCAGCTTGGGGTTGTCGGCGCTGCTGGCCGAGCTGCTCAGCTGGAAGTTGGCACCGCCTGGCGGTTGCTGGGAAAGCGCGTAGTTGGCGTACACGCTGACCGTTTCACCCACCTTGTACAGCGCGCCCAGCTTCCAGTTCAGCAGGGTATCGGACGCGTCCAGCGTCGGGTTGCGCAGCACGGTGCCGGTGGGGTTGCTGCCACACACTGGGCCGCCGCGGCCGCCACAGACCGAGGCGCTGGCGTACTCGGTCTTGTAATGATCGGCACGCACGCCTGCGGTCAGCAGGAAGCTCTCGCCGAAGGACAGCGTGTCGAACAGGTAGATCGCCGAGGTGGTGGTCTTGCCGTGGGCATCGGCGCCGTTGTGCGCCCAGTTCAGGCCAGTGACGTTCCAGTTGGGGTCGTACAGGTTGGCAGCCGGCCAGCTGCTGCCACCGGTGGCGGCCTGGCCGTAGCTGTCCAGTTCTTCGCGGGTGAATTCCAGGCCGGCACTCAGTGCATGGCCTACCGCGCCGGTGGAGAAGTCCGCGCGCAGGTTCAACTGATCGGTGAGGATGGTGTTGCGCTGATCCTTGAAGGTCGGCAGGCTGCGCGCAATGGTGTAGGTTGCAAGGTCTGCCGGGTTGATGTAAGTGATGTTGCCGGTCGGACGCCCATTCGCACCACGCACACCGGTGCCCATGAAGGCGGTGAGCAGATAGTCCTGTTCGGTGCGGCCCCAGCGTGCGGTATTGGTCAGGCGCACGCTGTCGTTGAAGTCGTGCTCGAAGCGGAACGTGGCCATCTGCGCGGTCACATCATCGTGGTCGGCATGGGTGCCGTAGAAGTTTTCCGGGTCCACCGGATGGCCGGCCAGTGCTTCCAGCGTCGGCTGCGGGGTCCAGCCAGGCAGGCCCAGGGTCGGCACGCCGCCGTCGGGCACGTTGTCCTGCTTCACATAGAGCAGGTTGAGGTAGTAGCGGGTGGCGGTGCCCAGGCCGAAGGCCAGCGACGGCGCGATGCCCCAGCGCTTGTTCTGCACGTGGTCGCGATCGGGCTGGCCGCTGTCCTGCCACATGCCGTTGATGCGCAGCGCGCTGGTGGCACCCAGCGAGTGGTTCCAGTCGGCGGTGGTACGGCGTTGCTGGTCGCTGCCCAGCGAAACGCTGGCCGAGGTAGCGTCCTGCAGGTTGGCCTGCTTGCTGACCAGGTTGATGGCACCGGTCGGTGCCGAGCGGCCGTTGTCGGTACCGGCCGGGCCCTTGGTCACCTCCACCTGTTCGATGTTGAACACATCGCGCGAGATCGAGCCCAGGTCGCGCACACCGTCCACATACAGACTGTTGGAGGTGTCAAAGCCACGCATGAACAGCGCGTCGCCGGTGGTGGTGTTGCCGTTCTCACCAGCATAGAAGGTGCCCACGCCGGGGCTGTTGCGCAGCGCTTCGGTCAGCGTGGTGGCGCCCTGCTGGTTGAACAGGTCGCTGGTGATCACCTGGATGGTCTGCGGGGTGTCCTGCAGACGCTGGGTGAACTTCGGCGAGGCCACCTTGTCGGCCTTGTAGCCGCGGGTGGCGTGCACATCGATCTTGTCCAGGGTGCGCGCGTTGTCGCCGGCCTCGGCGTGGGCCAGCGCGGGAAGGGCCGCCAGGCCGAGGCCGGCGGCAAGACTGGCGGTGGCCAACGGCAGGGTACGAAGCGGAGAAGCGTGCTTGCGGCTCTTGATCGGTTTCATGGGCGTCTGCAGAGAGGGAACAGGAAGGGGCGGCCGACGCAGGCGGCGCGGCAGCAGGGCATGGAGCGAAAGGGGGAACGTGCGGAAACGACTGCGCAGCGCGCAGCAGAGCGTCAGGCCAGCAGCAGGGGCGGTGCCTGTGAGGGGGGCTGGCGTCGGTCCGGCGCGTGCACCGCAGGAGCTGGTGTCACCGTCGCCGGAGCGTCCGCAGGGGCGCGCCGTGGGTATTGCAGGCAGAGCCGTCGCAGCACCGCTGGCTTGTCGCTGCGACTGCCATCAGGTTCGGACTCAGCGCGGTGCATCGCCTGTTCGTGCGGCAGTGCATGTGGCGGAGACGCGGGCGCGGCACCCTGGGCGTGTACCGTGGGCATGGCGGCGGTTGCCGTACCACGCCCTTCGTGCAGTGCCGACCAACCCAGCACCAGCGTCAGCAGCGCGGCCACGAGCAGCGGCCACCCTTGGCGGGTGAGCTGGCACAGCGTGGCGGCGGGCGCGGGCGAAGCCATAGCGCGGGGCGGAGTCGTTACGAAGATGTTACGAAGAATAACATCAACGATAATGATTCGCATGTGCGCGATGGGGCGGGCTGCCAGGATGGCCCTACGAGGCCCTGGACGGGTGCTCAGCCCCTTCCGGCAGCTCCACCCCGTGGGTTGGCTGCCCCGGGGGTGTGGCGACTCAGTCGCGGTCGTCGCGGGTCCAGATGGCGTCGTGTTCGCGCTTCACCGGGAACTTGGGCACCGGGGTGTAGGCCGGGGCGCATAGGGCGCGGCCATCGCGCACGTCGAAGCGCGCGCCGTGCAGCACGCACTCCACGCTGCCCTCGGTGGTGTTGAACTCGCCGGAGGACAGCTCGAACTCTTCATGCGTGCACTGGTCCTCCAGCGCATACAGCTCGCCATCGAGGTTGAACACCACGATCGGGGTGCCGGTTACTTCGTCGAACACGCTCTTCATTTCACCCGGCAGCAGTTCGGCGCCGGCACAGACGAAGGTCCAGGCCTCGCTCACGCGGTGGCTCCGGCCAGCGGCTTCTCCAGGACCTCGAAGCGCAGGTCGTCGCGCTTGGGGATGCCGAAGCGTTCGTCGCCATACGGGAACGGCTTCTTGATGCCGGTGCGCTGGTAGCCACGACGCTCGTAGAAGGCGATCAGCTCGTCGCGAACGTCGATCACCGTCATCTGCATCACCGGCACGTTCCATTCGCGCGCAGCGTGCGCTTCGGCCGCGTCCATCATCTGCTTGCCGACGCCGCCGCCCTGCTGGGCCGGGTCGACCGAGAACATGCCGAAGTAGCCCTTGCCGTCGACATCGGCGACGTGGGCGCAGGCCACCAGCCGGCCCTCGCGTTCGGCCAGCAGGATGGTCGAGCGGGGGCGGTCGAGGTCGGCCTGGATGCCTTCGGCGTCGATGCGGGCGCCGTCCAGCAGGTCGGCTTCGGTGGTCCAGCCGGCACGGCTGGCGTCACCCCGATAGGCCGAAGTAACGAGGGCGATCAGGGCGGGGATGTCGGCCGGCGTGGCGGCCCGGTAGGTCAGGGTGGTCATGCGGGCATTCTAGATGGGGCACGCCTTCTGCGGCGCAGGTCCTGGGGCTGGGCGCGGACCGGAGTGGAGGCTGTCCCCAGGCTGTTTGCCGATCCTGTCGTGAATGTCGCCTTGACGCGATCTTCATGTTTGATTCATAAATGGGTGTAGATCGCGCTGGCCAGGGGACAGGTCCTGCTGTCTGTGCGCGCTTTCAAGGACGGACGATCCAAGGAGGATCCCCATGCGGTTCCGCATCACGCTCCGCTCGCGCCATGCCGGCCCGATCAGGTCTTCGCTGCTGCTGATGGTGACGGCCCTGTCGCTGGCGCCGGCACTGGCCTCTGCCCAGATCGTTCCCACCTGGCGCCAGGAATACGACAAGCGGCTGAAATACGGCGATCTGGTCGAGCCGCTGAAGGGAGACATCTTCGGCGAGAAGGTCAACCTCTATGACGGCTCTGTCAGTTTCAGTGCCACCGATATCTCCATTCCCGGCAACGGTGGCCTGGCGGTGTCGCTGGGCCGCAGCTATGGAGATATCGGCGGCAGCGCAAACGACAACGAGTATGGAAACTGGACGCTGGACATTCCGTCGCTTTCGGGCACCTACGGAGATCAGCCGGAAACGGCGGTGGGAGGTCATTGGACACCGAGCGCGCGTTGCTCGACCGTCTCCGCACCTCCGGCACTGGATGTATGGAACTACAAGCATACCCAGACGACCGTGTTCGCACCCCATACCTATTGGGAAGGAGTGCGGTTGTCACTGCCTGGCGGCGGCGGTGAAACGGTTCTTGCCGGCAGCGGAGATGCGCGCCAGCCCATCCCACAACTCGGCATGCCCGCCCCGTGGAATACCAAGGGCGGATGGTTCTTCTCCTGCCTCAGTTCCCTCAAGAGCGGCCAGCCGGGCGAAGGCTTCCTGGGGCATGCGCCGGACGGAACCAAGTACTACTTCGACTGGATGGTGGCGCGCCACAACGACCCGGCTGTCATGCAGCCCTACGACACCATCACCCATTCGACGCTGCAGCGGAAGAAGGTCTTCCTCTATCCGTCGCAGGTCGTCGACCGATTCGGCAACTGGGTCCGCTATGAGTGGAGCGGCGGGCGCCTGGATCGCATCATCGCCAGCGACGGGCGCAGCATCAGCCTGACCTATGACTCGCAGGGGCGCATCGCAACGGCCCTGGCGGCGGGCCGTACCTGGACTTACGGCTATACGCCGGCGGGAACGCTGCAATCGGTCACGCTGCCCGATGGCACTGCCTGGAGCTATGACCTGCCTCCGGTCAATGTGACGAAGAAGTACCAGGAGTACACCGGGCAGGACGTCTGGGCCTACATGGAAGTCCCGGCGTTGTGCGCGAAGACGAACAAGATCGTGCAGACCGAAGTGGCGGCGTCCATCACCCATCCCTCTGGAGCCGTCGGAACCTTCGTGTTCCGACCCTTCCGGCATGGGCGCAAGAACGTGCCCTTCAATTGCCAGACGTCCGGCGACGACCAGCTGCTGGCCGATGGGTGGAACCTCACGCCCATCTACCGCGACGCGATGTCGCTGGTGGCAAAGCGGATCAGCGGTCCGGGGATGCCCACGGCGCAATGGAGCTATCAGTACACCAACCTGGCTTGGGAGTACGACAGGCGGGTTGACCAGGCCGGCTGGCCAGCGATCCCGGTCGGGCAGGCGGAACCGAAGATAACGATTGAAACCCTGCCCGATGGGGTCATCCGGACATACGAATTCGGCAAGGAAGTCGGCTACAACGACGGTCTGCTGCTGTCGACCAGTACCAGCGCTGGCGGCACTGTGGTCCGCACGGAGCGCAACAACTATTACCCGGATGCGCAGATTGCCAATGCACCGTTTCCGCGTGAGGCGGGACGGAATCTCAAGTACGGGGCGACCGAACTTGGGGAACATCTGAATCGGCCGGTCCAGAGCACGGTCGTGAACCAGGACGGCGTGCAGTTCACCCGCACCGTACAGGCCTTTGATGCCTTCGTCCGCGAGGTCACGGTGGACGAAGGGAATTCCGCCGGCCAGAGCCGGACCCGGACGACCGGCTATTACGACAATGCCGCCCTGTGGGTGAATGGCCAGGTGGCGCGCAGCCTGCTCAACGGCATCGAGGAGTCGCGCACCGAGTTCGACCCGGCCAATGCGCTGCCGCTGCGCGCCTATGCATTCGGCCGCCTGGCGCAGCAGGTGACCTATGCCGCCGACGGTACGGTGGCATCGGTGGCCGACGGCCGTGGCAATACCAGTCACCTGTCTGGATGGAAGCGCGGCATCCCGCAGCAGCTGCGCATGCCAGCCACACCCGAGGCGCCCAATGGCGCGGTGCGTACCGTTGCCGTCGATGACAATGGTTGGATCGCTTCACTGACCGATGAAGTCGGCGCAACCACCAGCTTCAGCTACGACAGCATGGGGCGGCTGCGCAGCCAGCAGTTCCCAGGTGGCGATGAAGTGAACTGGAACGGTGTGACCATGGACCTGCAGCGGCTGGGCGGTGCCCAGCTGGGTGTGCCGGCCGGCGCGTGGAAGCACTCCCGTACCCAGGGCGGACGCCGTACCGACACCTATCTGGACGCCATGTTCCGCCCGGTACTGGTCACCGAGAATGCCAACAACGCGCTCGACAGTGCGGTGGTGACCCGCTACGACAGCAGTGGCAAGACGGTGTTTGCGTCGTACCCCACGCGACAGCTCACCGACATCAATGCAGCAATGACGGGCACCACGACGCAGTACGACGCGTTGGGCCGGCCGGTGGTGGTCAGCCAATCGTCCGAACTCGGCGATCTGGTAACGCGCACCGAGTATGTGGGCAACGTGTCGGTGAAGGTGACCAACCCGCGCGGGCAGGCCACCACCACGCGACATCTCGCCTACGATCAGCCCAGCTATGAGATGCCACTGACGCTTCAGCATCCGGAAGGCGTGGTGACCGAGATCCAGCGTGACACGCTGGGCAAGCCGTTGGCGATCACCCGCCGCACGGCCGATGGCAGCCAAGCGTTGACCCGCCGCTACGTCTATGACGGTTACCAGCAGCTGTGCAAGACCATCGAACCGGAAACCGGCGCGACGGTGCAGGACTATGATGCGGCCGGCAACGTGCTGTGGTCCGCAGCCGGGACCGGCCTGGGCAGCGCGGCCGACTGCAATCGCAGTGAGGCCTTTGCCAGCGGCCGTGTGGTGGTGCGCAGCTACGATGCCGCCAATCGACTGTCGACCCTGACGTTCCCGGATGGGCGCGGAAACCAGCGCTGGTCCTACACGCCGGATGCCTTGCCCGCGGAAATCAGTACGCAGAACGACCCGGCCCGGCCGATGGTCGTCAACCGCTATCAATACAATCGCAGACGCCTGCTCAGCAGCGAGACGCTGCAGCATCCGGATCTGGGCAACCTGAGTCTGGCGTACGGCTACGATGCCAACGGCACGCTGGCCAGCAACACTTACCCGGGCGGACGCGTCGTCAGCTATGCCCCGGATGCGCTGGGGCGGGCTACAGCGGTCGGCGGTTACGCAAACAGCGCCAGCTATTTTGCCAATGGCGCGCTGGCGCGATTCGTTTACGGCAACGGCATCGCGCATACCCTGACCCAGAATGCCCGTGGGCTGCCCGAGCGCAGCCGCGATGCCACCGCTGCGGCCGCGGTGCTCGATGACAGCTACGATTACGATGCCGGTGGCAATGTGATGGCCATCTCCGACGGCCTGCCGGGCGCACCCGGCAACCGTGACATGACCTATGACGGCCTGGACCGGTTGCGTACGGTGACCGCGCCGGGCTTCGGCAATGCGCTGTACGAGTACGACGCACTGGACAACCTGCGCCGTGCCAGGGTCGGCAGCCGCGATCGTACGCACTACTTCGATCCGAGCAATCGCCTGGTCAACGTGATCGAAACCGGGACGGGGGCCACCGTGACGGGCCTGGGCTACGACGTGCAGGGCAACCTGTCGGTCCGCAACGGCCAGGCATTCTCGTTCGACTATGGCAATCGCCTGCGGGATGCGGGCGCGGCGGAGAGCTACGAGTACGACGCCCATGGTCGCCGGGTGAAGGCCAGCGCCAGTGGCAAGGGGGCGATCTACTCGTTCTACGACAACGGCGGCGTGCTGCGTTTCCAGCGCAATGAGCGCACCGGCAAGCAGACCGACTACCTGTACCTGTCCGGCAGCCTGGTGGCCCAGGTGCACGGCGCAGCAGCCCCCGCGGCGCCTGCGCTGAGCGCGCCCGGCTACATTACCGAAGGCAGCGTGAACCTGACCTGGAGCCCGGCCGGCGGGGCCAACCGCTATGAACTGCAGCGTGCGCTGGCCGGTGCCTGGAGCATCGTCTTCGACGGCGCGGCGCAATCGTTCACCAGCACCGGCCTGGCGACCGGTACCTACCAGTTCCGCGTGCGCGGTTGCCGCGCGGTATGTGGTGAGTGGAGCAACGTCGCTTCGGTTGCGGTGGCGCTGGCGCCGTCCACAGTGCCGGCCCTGAGCGTGCCGGCGACGGCCTTCAATGGAAGTTACGGCGTGAGCTGGTCTGTGGCGTCCGGTGCCGAGCGTTATGAGCTGGAGGAGAGCGCCAATGGTGGCGCCTGGACCCAGGTGCACAATGCCGCGGGTCAATCCAGGGACTTCAGCGGCAAGGGTGCGGGCAGCTACGGCTATCGTGTCCGCGCCTGCAATCCGGTGGGATGCACCGCCTACAGCGCCAGTGCGGCGGTGACCGTGGTGTATCCGCCTGCAGGCGCGCCGGGCATTTCGGCACCGGCACGTTCCGCACCGGGCAGCATCGGCATTGGCTGGAACGGGGTGGCCGGCGCCACGCGCTACACGCTGCAGGAAAGCAGCAATGGTGGCGGATGGGTGACGCTGTTCGACGGTGATGCCGGCTCCTACGCCACTGCGGCACGCGGTGTCGGCAACTACGGCTACCGCGTTGCCGCCTGCAATGGCGCCGGCTGCGGTCCGTGGTCGGGCACGGCATCGGTGGGGGTGATCGGGCCGCCGGCCATCGAGCCGGTGATCAGTGCGCCGGGCCTGGTCAACGTGCCGCAGTACAGCCTGAGCTGGTCGGTGCCCGCCAACAGCGAGAGCTTCGTGTTGGAAGAGAGTGCCAACGGTGGTGGCTGGACGGTGGTGCACAACGGCGCTGCGAACAGCTTTGGCGCCAGCCGTGGCAAGGGCAGCTATGCGTATCGGGTGAGGGCCTGCAATTTCGTCGGATGCAGCCCGTATTCGGGAGTCGTGACGGTGGCGGTGGTGCTGCCGCCGGGGGCGACGAGCCTCTATCTGGCGGAGTGGCTGACGACACGCAGGCCGCCCTATCAGGTGCAGTGCTCCGCAGGATGGAGTCCGGTGGCAGACGCAACGGAGTATCAGCTTGAGAGCGGCGGTGGTGGCCAGCGTCTGTACACGGGCCCCTCAACCTACGTGAATGACAGCGGCGGGACGTACTGCGCGCATGAGTATCGCGTGCGTGCCTGCAATGCAGGTGGGTGTTCCCCGTGGTCGGCCGAACGGCCGGTCACCCGCGGTGTACTGAGCTGGGACTAAGCCATGAACGGACTCTCTTTGCTGTTGAATCGAGCGTTACTCGCGCTGGTGGTGCTGGCGGCCGGTGTGGCGCCGGCGATTGCCCAGGAGGTTGTCGAGTACATCCACACCGATGCACTGGGATCACCGGTGGCGATCACCGATGCCAATGGCCAGGTGATCGAGCGCACGGTGTATGAGCCGTATGGCGCGGTGGTCAACCGGCCGTTGACGGATGGGCCGGGGTACACCGGGCATGTGATGGATTCGGAGACGGGGCTGAGTTATATGCAGCAGCGGTACATGGATCCGGCGTTAGGGGCTTTCCTGAGCGTTGACCCGGTTTCGGCTTTCCAAAGTTCGGTGAATGCTTTCGGTCGGTATCGGTATGCAAATGCAAACCCATATAGCCTAATCGACCCTGATGGAAGGAGAGCGTGCGGGAAGGACTGGGACTGCAGAATGACCGAGAATGCAGGCGGCAAAAGTCTATCTCGCGGGCAACTGGCGGCGATCAAGAGGGATCCGCAAGCGTACATCGACAGGGCGAACAATATTCCTAACCGACAAAGTTCGGAGGCTAGATCTGCCAGATACTTTGCGGAAGTTGCGAGGCCTGTAACGATTGCGACCAATTTGGAAGTAGGGGCCGATATAGCGCAACTTTCTGACCAGTCTTACACAGCTGTCAATTTTGCTTTGGGCGACGCCACTGCCGGCGCTGGAGCAGGTAGCGTCGTTCAAGGGCAAAACAATTACGCAGGCCCAGGTGTCAGGGTAGCCATTGCTCATACGCATCCAGTGAATAAGGCGTTCAGCTACTGGAAGGGATCCTGCTTCTGCGGTGGTCGATGGGAGGGAAGTCTCTACCGAGGTGATCTGGAGAGAGCAAGATCTGCAGGTGTTAACAGCTATGTGGCCACTCCTAGCGGTTCCGTTATGGGATTCGACTTCAGGGGTATGAATGGAGCAGTCAATGCTAGAACGAGCCCTGGCGCGTACATCGCGGCCGAAGACTACTTCTTTAAGGTGAAATAATGGATCCCGAACGCCGTTGGTTTGCAGTTGTTGCGCTAGTCTTTATCCTTGGTGCTTGTTCTTCATCCAGTCAGGAAGGGGGCGCCGCGGGAGCTCCAAGCGCCTGTAAACTTCGTGGCAATGAGTTAGGGTCTGAAACGTGCATGACCACGATGTCTGCGCTATTGTCTCAGCCAGAGAAATTTGACGGACGATTGGTTTCTTTCCATGCATGGATAGATCAGGTCAATGGTGTGATCTTGCTCTTTCCCTCGCGTGATGAATTGGACGCAAGGGATTCATTCAGTTCATTGGTGGCATATCCAGAATCAAGCCCGGGTGCCTTTCGAGAAATTCCTTCGGGTGAAGGTGGGGAGGAGAAATTCTTGCGGGTGACTGGCACGTTTCGTTGGAATCGCGATGGTGCTCCCAAGTCCCCAAGTGCTCCAGTGGACGTAGATCGGATGGGGGTAATGGAAGGCGTTCATTTGGGTTTATAGCGAATGAGTCGATTGGGTTGGTGACAGGTGCTGGGCGCAGCTTGTCCTTGCTCGTCTGGTGCATGATGGAAGTGCTCGTCTCTTGGGCGTTCTATGCAGAATTGCATTGGTTGGTGCTTGTGTTCTTCCTCCGCAAGCCTCCTTTTACGCCCGTCATCCAGTGAGTCAATCTGGGCAGTCGTTAGAAACAGAAACGCCGCGGTCTTCCGCGGCGTTCTCGTCTTGCTCGGCTGCTGCTGAAAACTCATCCCAGCAACTTCCGTACCTTCGCCAACGTCGCCATGAATCGCTTGACCTTGCCGTGCGTCTTGTAGGACGCCAGCGAGGTACGGCAGGTGGCCGCGACGCTGAAGTACTGCATCGGCGGGCGCGCGCAGTGCGGGCTCAATCTCACCTTCATCCTTTCAGATTGAACCGCCCCGGCTTTTCCGGAGGCTCCATCACTTGAGAGGATGGAGTCATGAGTAGAGGATCGAAGTATTCCCCGGAAGTGCGTGAGCGCGCGGTGCGAATGGTGCTGGAGCACCAGGACACGCACAGTTCGCAGTGGGCGGCGATCGAGTCGATTGCCGGCAAGATCGGCTGCACGTCCGAGTCGTTGCGCAACTGGGTACGGCGTGCCGAGCGTGATCAGGGCCTGCGGCCTGGCCTGACGAGCGAGGAGCAGGCCCGGATCAAGGCGCTGGAACGCGAAGTGCGCGAGCTGCGGCAGGCCAACGAGATCCTGCGCAAGGCGTCTGCGTATTTTGCCCAGGCGGAGCTCGACCGCCGATTCAAGCCGTGAAGGCGTTCATCGACACACACCGCGATGTCTACGGGGTCGAGCCGATCTGCAAGGTGCTGCCGATCGCCCCGTCGACGTACTACCTGCATGCAGCCCGCAGTGCCGACCCGCTGAAGGCCTCGGCACGTGCGCGACGCGATGCGCGGTTGCTGCCGCACATCGAACGGGTCTGGCACGAGAACTGGTGCGTCTATGGCGCGCAGAAGATCTGGCGTCAGCTGCGGCGAGAGCGGGAGTACGTGGCGCGGTGCACGGTCGAGCGCCTGATGCGCAAGCTCGGCATCGCCGGCGTTATCCGCGGCAAACCGGTGCGCACCACGGTGCCCGATCCGGCTCGCCCGTGTCCGCGTGACCTGGTGAACCGGAAATTCCGCGCCGAACGCCCGGACCAGTTGTGGGTCAGCGACTACACCTACGTTTCGACCTGGCAGGGCTTTGCCTACGTGGCCTTCGTCATCGACGTGTACGCACGCCGGATCGTCGGTTGGAAGCTGTCCTCGCACCAGCAGACGCAGTTCGTGCTCGACGCACTCGAGCAGGCGTTGCATGCACGTCGTCCGCACGATCGCCTTGTGCACCACAGCGATCGCGGCACCCAGTATGTCTCGATCCGCTATACCGAGCGCCTCGCCGAGGCAGGCCTTGAACCCTCTGTCGGCAGCGTGGGTGACAGTTACGACAATGCATTGGCCGAGACCATCAACGGCCTGTACAAGGCCGAAGTCGTGCATCGCCGATCCTGGCCGACCCGCGAGGCACTCGAACTGGCCACGCTGCGTTGGGTCGACTGGTTCAACCATCGCCGCCTGCTGGGGCCGATCGGCCACATCCCGCCAGCGGAAGCCGAACGCAACTACTATCAACAACGTGAGTCCGCCACCACGGCGTGACTCAAGGCCCGGAGTCTCCGGGGAACCCGGGGCGGTTCAGATCGAGCAGGGGCGCCAGTTGTTCATGCACGTGCTCGCCGCCGATCAGAGGCCAGACGACGGCGGCCTTCCCCCGCGCTTCGCCGATAATGCGCAGGCCGACGAGGCGCCGCAGCTCTCCGGTGAAGTGTGCCAGTAGTTCCAACTCGCATGCTTCCACGTTCTCCTGGCCGGGCAGCTGCAGGAGCGGTGATCGGGCCGCCGGCGATCGAGTCGGTGATCAGTGCGCCGGGCCTGGTCAACGTGCCGCAGTACAGCCTGAGCTGGTCGGCGCCCGCCAACAGCGAGAGCTTCGTGCTGGAAGAGAGTGCCAACGGTGGTGGCTGGACGGTGATGCACAACGGCGCTGCGAACAGCTTTGGTGCCAGCCGTGGCAAGGGCAGCTATGCGTATCGGGTGAGAGCCTGCAATTTTGTCGGGTGCAGCCCGTATTCGGGAGTCGTGACGGTAGCGGTGGTGCTGCCGCCGGGGGCGACGAGCCTCAATGTGGCGGAATGGTTGACCACGCGTCGTCCGCCCTATCAGGTGCAGTGCTCCGCAGGGTGGATCGCAGTAGCAGATGCAACCGAGTATCAACTTGAGAGCGGCGGAGATGGCAAGCGTCTGTACACGGGGCCATCAATCTATGTGAATAGTGGTGGCAGTGCCTACTGTGCAAACGAGTATCGCGTGCGTGCCTGCAATGCAGGTGGGTGTTCCCCCTGGTCGGCCGAACGGCCGGTCACCCGCGGTGTACTGAGCTGGGACTAAGCCATGAACGGACTCTCTTTGCTGTTGAATCGAGCGGTACTCGCGCTGGTGGTGCTGGTGGCCTGTTCGGCGCCGGCGGTTGCCCAGGAGGTTGTCGAGTACATCCACACCGATGCACTGGGATCACCGGTGGCGATCACCGATGCCAATGGCCAGGTGATCGAGCGTACGGTGTACGAGCCGTATGGCGCGGTGGTCAACCGGCCGTTGACGGATGGGCCGGGGTATACCGGGCATGTGACGGACTCGGAGACGGGGCTGAGTTATATGCAGCAGCGGTACTATGATCCGGAGGGTGGATCATTTCTGTCAGTCGATCCTGTCAGTTCGCTTGACGGCGGTGGTGCTCGCTATGGGTATGCAAGAAGCAATCCTTATAGATTTGTCGATCCAGATGGTCGCTGTGCTGCCAAGCTGGGAACGAAGATATGCATGAACGACACTCGCCTCAAAGCAGAGTTGACAAATCTGGAGAAGGTATCAAAGGCATTGCCACATTCAAGTCCGGAAGGTGCGGCAAGATATTTTTCGGACAAAGCCATACCGCTTCAGGAGGCTTCTGGCAGGGAGGTCTTCGCGAACATGGAGGAGAGGAATCCGCGAGATTTCAGGGTCATGGACTGGGGTGCTGGCTCTTCAAGTGGCTCCGCGTCCATAGTTCCTTACAGCGGTGCCTACAAGTTGAGGGCAATGCTGCACACTCATCCGGAGAACAATCTACACAGCGGAAATGGTGCATATGCCGCTTCAGGAAAATTCAATTATGTTGGGATGACGGATGACCACGACATCGCGAGATCCTTTGGAAAAAGAGTGGATAGCTATGTTGCCAGGCCGGATGGGCGGATTGTTTGGTTTAATCAAAAGGCTTGGCGAGCCGCAGGTGAAGCCTCAGGAGCGGAGCGTGTCTATGCAGGACATTTTGAGAAGATACTTTAGGTCGGCTGCCTTTCTAGTGCTGGTGGGTTGGTCCTTGTCAAGTGGAGGGGCTTCGGCTTCAGGGGATTCAATTGTAAAGAATCGCTGCAACGAGATCGTTTCCAGAGAGCTCAAGAAGCTATGCGGCGTACCTATTGCCAGGATCATTGTTGACCCCGAGAAGTTGGATTCGGTGGAGGTGGAGACCAGCGGGTTTATGCTTTATGAGAACGATAGGGGTGTCGTTTTCTATCCTGGGCCCGATCTTCCAAATCGCACCGATATGTATAGTTGCATCATCGTGTGGACTGAGAAGGAAACCATAGACTGGGGCCTCGTTAAAAGGCGGCATGGCGTCTATTTTGCGACTGTTTCTGGAAAAGTTATGCTGGACGCGTCTCGCAAGAGTTGCTCGGCCGTCATTGCTGACGCCAAGGTTTACGATGTTGCTGCGGTTAACCTTTCCAAGTGATGCGTCCGTAGCTGAATCTCCTGAGTGGATGGATGCTGCATTTAGAATTGCCGGCGGAGCATGGCAATGCGTGAGGCGAGAATTTTTGCTTTGTCTTTGCTGCTTGTTGGCTGCGGTAACGGGGAGCCTCCGGGTGAGCGGTTCTCCCGAAATGAGAAGCATGAAGACGCGCGAAGCTTGGTCCTTTCCGAAGAAGATCTGAAACGTCAGATTTCGATGGCTGAAAAAGGGGGAGTAGAGGCCCGCCTAAAGCTCGAATGGCACTATTCGACACGTGGCGATATGGAGCGGTATCGCTACTGGCTTGAGGAGGGCGCCGCGAGAATGGATGTCAGTGCAATGCAGCGATTGGCACTGTTTCTATCTATGGAACAGGGCAGGGGAGATTGCAAACGTGCGATGCAGATCCTTGAGCAGGGCTTGCGTCTTGATCCCCCGGAGTCTACGCGCGCATTGATGGAGATGGATCTTCAGAGATTGCGCCATGAGCGGATCGGAATTCCGCCCTGCGGGGTGGGTTTTCCTGATTGAAAGCAGCAGTGGTGGCGGGTGGGTAACGCGGTTCGACTGCAATGTCGGCCCCTACGCTACTGCGGCGCGCGGTGGCGGCAACTGCGGATGCTGCGTTGCCGCCTGCCAACAGCGAGAGTTTCGAGCTGGAGGAAAAGTGAGACTAAATTATCAGCTTTGTGTGGCCTTCTTCTTGACGATTCCCGCGGTCGGTTGCGGTCTTCAGGAAGGAGGGCAGGCAGTGCCCGCAAAGGGCTGTGGGATCGGCCAGAATCCAGCTTGTCGAGTCAGCTTCCGGGCGCTGGCTGCCACTCCTCGGCTATTCGATGGGAAATCGATACGCATGGAGGGCTATCTCGGAGTTAGTCGGGGGCACTTTGTATTGAGCTCCAGCAAGGAGCTGTTCGAGGCTGGAGTGACCGATGAGACCGAAGTTCGTATCAGGGGCCCAATAGATCTCCAGCGTGGCGTGTTTGATCGGTATGCCTATTCGTGGGTATCAGTGACTGGGGTTTTCAGGCTTAGGAGGACGGACGGGTCGACGGATGATCTTCTTCTCGGCGAAATGCACGCCCCACTTGACGTTCAATCTTTGAGAGTCCCTGGTCCGATTCCAAAAGCGACTTTCGGAGACGTGTCCGTTGATCTCGAAGATCTGAAGTGAATTCCAGGTATCGAACTCGCCTCCGATGAAGCAGTTTTTGATAACAGGATTGATTCTGCTGGTGTCCGAGGCGGGTGCCGATAGTACATTGCATGCCTCTGCAGATGTCGTTCGCGTTCGTCGTGCAGCGGCGCAGCATGGGCAATCATAGGGCTATGAGCTGGCTCTTCTTCTTCTCAATCGTTGGGATTCTGATCTTCTATCCGGCATACTTCTATTTCTGTAATGAATTCAAGATGCGTTTGCGGCGCGATCACCCTGAGTTGTCCGGAAGAAGTCTGGCATCATTCGACACGACATACAGGCAACTGCGTGCGGTAAGGGAAGGGCGCTTGGATGGAGTGCTCTTGAGCAAGGATGTCTGTGATTCGCACCGGCTTGCGAGTCGTTTCCTACATCTGGGGATGATTTCCTTCATGATAATTCTCGCCGTGGCGCTTTGCGATTCGGTATGGAGCGGTAATTAAGGTTGAATGAAGTTCACATTTTCTTCTGGGGGAACTAAGTGGCAGGCATTATTGAGAGCTATCCTGTCTGCTCTTCCTTCATTCTGGGAGGCATGTGGGTGAATGGATTTGCGGCGCACCGGATGCTGCTGAAGATGGAGCGGGAGCGGCCGGAAGTGCTTGAGGCAGTCGGCATCATCAGAATTGATTGGTGGTTTCGGTGCCTGCGCGGAATTGGATTTCTTGCGCTTTCCGGTAAAGGTCAGATGATCACGCAGGGGGAGCGGTGGATGCTGAGGGCTGTCGTCGCGACCTATATGCTCTTGGTGGCCTGCGGCCTCTCGATGCTTGTTGGGTGATGGGAAATATCGTCAGGGGTGTCGGTGATGTCGGGTGCGCGCATACGAGGCACCCTGTGCTCGATGCGTGGGTCCGTGGCTGGCAGCGGCAGTGCTTCCGCGGGCTGGGTGTTCGCATAGCTCCACCAACAAAAAGACGTCGCAATTCCCTGTGGCGTTTGCATTTATCCCGTGATGTGGCCGTCTGGTCACCACTGGAAACAGCGCGGGACAGAAGTTCTCTCGACGGGCTCAACTGAGAGGCTATCGGGGTCAGGGACGATTTGTGGCGCAGCAATCGTCGTCAATGCCAGGGCGCCAAAGCTGGCGGCCGCCTCACGTCCGATCGCTCGCGGAACCGCAGATGCGTGGAGCGCCTTCACCTTCACCCTTTCAATAGTGGGAGCACTTCGATTCTGCACAATAATCTTGGGTCTGCAGGCCGCGGTGAGGCTGCTGATCTTGTATTGTTTGATCCTCGGTGGATAAGGAAACAGGTGCCCCGGTGAGTGCTGCTGATGAAGAGAAGTCCGCTGCTGCCTGCCTGCGGATGTTGCTGGAATCCGAACCTGCTTCTGCGGAACAAGTCTCTGCCTGGTATACGAGGGCCGAGGCGCTTAAGCGAGCCCTTCAGTCAAGCATTTGTGGGATAGATGTCCCGCATTTGATATGGCATTATCTTGACGATGCTGACATCCGTTTCCGGGATGAATCCTATGCGCAGGATCAGATATTGGCAGTCGAGAAGATTGTCGAGGACTGGGGTGGGGCGTGAGTTGGGATATTCGATTGATGTCTTCGCTTTTCTGTAGCTCCAAGGCGTCGGCGCTCCATTTGAGTGAAAGGTGGGGCTGAGGGGCGTTGTGATGATGTACTTGTTCTTGATTGCCTGCGTGGTATCCAGGCTTTCCGGCGTTTAGAGGAGGGTGCCTCAAGGCCGTTGATGAGGGATGGATCGGCATTGCGGTGAAATTGCCAGTTCCTGGCATCACTCAGCGTTTCTCAGTCACGCCTCTGCTTGCCTGCGTCCAGCGCGCAACAAAAAACGCCGCAGTTTCCTGCGGCGTTTTCATCTATCCCGAGCTTCGCCAGGTATCTCACCCCAGCAACTTCCGCACCTTCGTCAGCGCAGTCATGAACCGCTCGATCTCGGCGTGCGTGTTGTAGAACGCCAGCGACGCACGGCAGGTAGCGGCTACGCCAAAGTACTGCAGCAGCGGATGCGCGCAGTGCTGGCCGGAGCGCACGGCTACGCCTTCCAGATCCAGCAGGGTGGCCAGATCGTGGGCATGCGCGCCATCGATCAGGAACGAGACCACCGCGGCCTTCTCCGGCGCTTCGCCGATGATGCGCAGGCCGTCGACGCGGCGCAGCTCTTCGGTGAAGTGCGCCAGCAGTTCGGCTTCGCGTGCTTCCACGTTCTCCTGGCCCAGCTGCTGCAGGTAGTCGGCGGCCACGCCCAGGCCGATGAATCCGGCGATGTTCGGAGTGCCGGCTTCGAACTTGTGCGGGGCATCGTTGAACACGGTGCCGTCGAAGCTGACTTCCTTGATCATTTCGCCGCCACCGAGGAACGGCGGCATCGCGTCCAGGTGCTCGCGGCGCGCCCACAGTGCGCCGGTGCCGGTGGGGCCACACATCTTGTGGCCGGTGATGGCGTAGAAGTCACAACCGATCGCGGCCACGTCCACCTTGCGGTGCGGCACGGCCTGCGAGCCATCGACCACGGTGATGATGCCGCGCTTGCGCGCTTCGCGGCAGATCTCGCGCACCGGATTGACCGTGCCCAGCACGTTGGAGACGTGGGTGACCGCCAGCAGCTTGACCTCGGGGGTCATCGCTGCGCGCAGCGCATCCAGGTCCAGTGCGCCGTCGGGGGTGATCTCGGCCACGCGGATGGTCGCGCCGGTACGCTGGGCGACCAGCTGCCACGGCACGATGTTGGCGTGGTGCTCCATGCGCGACACCAGGATCACGTCACCGGCCTTCAGCCGCGGCAGCGCCCACGAGTAGGCCACCAGGTTGATGGCGAAGGTGGTGCCGCTGCACAGCACCAGATCGCTGGGGCGCACGTTGAGGAAGCGCGCCAGCTTGTTGCGCGCACCTTCGTAGGCATCGGTGGCTTCGCTGCCCAGTACATGCACCGCGCGGCTGACATTGGCGTTGTAGCGGCGGTAGAACTCGTCCACCGCGCCGATCACCTGCACCGGCTTCTGGCCGGTGTTGGCATTGTCGAAATAGACCAGCGGCTTGCCATGCACTTCGCGCATCAGCAGCGGGAAGTCGAGGCGGACGCGGTCCCAGTCGGGGGCGCCGGTGCGTTCTTCGATCGGGCGCGGCGTGGACAGGTTCATGCCACACCCGCCTCGACCAGCGCCTTGTCCAGGCGGCGTGCCAGCTGCTCGCGCAGTGCTTCCGGCAGGATCTTCAGCGGTTCATGGCAGAACGCGGCACTCAGCAGCGCCTGCGCCTGGGCCTGCGGCAGCCCGCGCGAGCGCAGGTAGAACAGCGCGTTGGCATCGAGCTGGCCGACGGTTGCGCCGTGCGCGGCCTTCACTTCATCGGCGTCGATCACCAGCGTCGGCTGGGTGTCGATCTCGGCGTCGGCCGACAGCAGCAGGTTCTTGTTGGACAGGTTCGCGTCGGTGCCGTCGGCGCCTTCGCGGATCTGGATGCCACCGTGGAACACCACGCGGCTGCGATTGGCCGCGACGCCGCGCCACAGCAGTTCGCAGGCGGTATCGCGCGCGATGTGGTCGATGCCCAGGCGGGTTTCGACGTGGCGGCGGCCGTTGCCGAGCAGCACGCCGTTGGCGGTCAGCTGGGCGTTGTCGCCTTCCAGGCGCACGTTCAGTTCATGGCGGCTGAGCGCGGCACCCAGTTCCAGATCGACGCGGTGGTACTGCGCATCGCGGGCCAGCACCGCGTCGGTGCGCAGGAAGCTGGTCTGGCGCGCGCTGCCGGCCTGCACGCGGGCGTGCTTGAGCACGGCATCGCGGGCGACGTGGGCGTGCAGCACGGTGTTGTCCAGGTGGGCCGAATCGCCCACGCTGAAGCGGTGCTCGACCACGCCGAGGCTGGCGCCGGCACGCAGTTCGATCAGGTGGCGGTGGTGCCAGGCCAGGTCGGTTTCGCCGGCCACGCTGGCGAACACCAGCTGCAGCGGTACGTCCACCTGCACGCCTTCGTCGACGCGCAGCACCACGCCTTCATCGGCCAGGGCGGCGTTGAGGCGGGCGAAGATCTCTTCGCTGCGCTCGTAGCGGCGGCCGAGGAAACGCACCGCATCCTCGCCGTCGGCCAGCGCGGCCGACAGCGGCTGCAGCTGTACGCCGGCCGGCAGCGCCTGCACGTCGCTCAGCGCGGCATCGAGGCGACCGTTGACGAACACCAGGCGCGGCGCCGGGATGTCCTCCAGCAGCGTGGCGTCCAGCGCCGGGCCCTGCAGCGGCGCCGCTGCGAACGCACGGCGTTCCAGCTGGCGCAGCGAGGTGTACTTCCAGGCTTCGTTGCGGGCGGCCGGCAGGCCGTCGCGCAGGGCCGCGTCCAGCACTTCGCGGCGCGCATCGCTGCCGCAGAAGGCCTGGGCCATCGAGTCGAGCAGCGCGCTCATCAGACCGCCGCCTCGCGCACCACGCGATCCTTGAGGAAATCGTAGCCGTGCGCTTCCAGTTCCAGCGCCAGTTCCGGGCCACCGCTCTTGACGATGCGGCCGTCGGCCAGCACGTGCACCACGTCCGGCTTGATGTAGTCCAGCAGGCGCTGGTAGTGGGTGATGACCAGGAACGAGCGATCGGCGGCGCGCAGCGCGTTGACGCCGTCGGCCACGCTCTTCAGCGCGTCGATGTCCAGGCCCGAATCGGTTTCGTCCAGGATCGCCAGCTTCGGCTCCAGCACGGCCAGCTGGAAGATCTCGTTGCGCTTCTTCTCGCCACCGGAGAAGCCTTCGTTGACGCCACGATGCAGCAGCTCGTCCTTCAGGTGCAGCACGGCCAGCTTCTGCCGCACCAGCTTGAGGAACTGCATCGAATCGAGTTCCTCTTCGCCGCGTGCCTTGCGCTGGGCGTTCAGCGCGGCGCGCAGGAAGTAGGTGTTGTTCACGCCCGGGATTTCCACCGGGTACTGGAACGCCAGGAACAGGCCGGCAGCGGCGCGCGCTTCCGGGTCCTGATCCAGCAGGTCGGTGCCTTCAAACTGCACGCTGCCTTCGGTCACTTCGTAGCCGTCGCGGCCGGCCAGGACATTGCCCAGGGTGGACTTGCCGGCGCCGTTGGGGCCCATGATGGCGTGCACCTGGCCGGGCTTCACTTCCAGCGAGAGGCCCTTGAGGATTTCCTTGTCGCCGATGCGGGCGTGGAGGTTGTCGATCTTCAGCATGGTGGGGGTTTCCGTGGGGCGGGCCGTGGCCCGCCGGTAAAGGGAATGCGTTTGCGAGGAGCGGGGCGGGCGGTCAGCCCACCGAGCCTTCCAGCGAGACTTCCAGCAGCTTCTTGGCTTCCACTGCAAATTCCATCGGCAGTTCGCGGAACACCTGCTTGCAGAAGCCGTCGACGATCATCGACACCGCGTCTTCCTGGCTGATGCCACGGGCGCGGCAGTAGAACAGCTGGTCGTCGGAGATCTTGGAGGTGGTGGCCTCGTGCTCGACGGTGGCGCCCGGGTTCTTCACCTCGATGTAGGGGAAGGTGTGGGCACCGCACTGCTTGCCGATCAGCAGCGAATCGCACTGGGTGTAGTTGCGCGCGCCATCGGCGTTGCGGTCGACCTTGACCAGGCCGCGGTAGGTGTTCTGGCCGCGGCCGGCGCTGATGCCCTTGCTGACGATCTTGCTCTTGGTGCGCTTGCCGACGTGGATCATCTTGGTGCCGGTGTCGGCCTGCTGGCGGTGGTGGGTCAGGGCCACCGAGTGGAACTCGCCCACCGAGTCGTCGCCCAGCAGCACGCAGGACGGGTACTTCCAGGTGATCGCCGAGCCGGTCTCGACCTGGGTCCAGGTGACCTTGCTGCGCGCGCCACGGCATTCGGCACGCTTGGTGACGAAGTTGTAGATGCCGCCGACGCCGTTCTCGTCGCCCGGGTACCAGTTCTGCACCGTGGAGTACTTGATCTCCGCATCTTCCAGCGCCACCAGCTCGACCACCGCGGCGTGCAGCTGGTTCTCATCGCGCATCGGCGCGGTGCAGCCTTCCAGGTAGGACACGTAGGCCTTGTCCTCGCACACGATCAGGGTGCGCTCGAACTGGCCGGTGTGGCCGGCGTTGATGCGGAAGTAGGTGCTCAGTTCCATCGGGCAGCGCACGCTCTTGGGAATGAACACGAAGCTGCCATCGGAGAACACCGCCGAGTTGAGCGCGGCGAAGTAGTTGTCGCCCACCGGCACCACGGTGCCCAGGTACTGGCGCACCAGTTCCGGGTGTTCCTTGATGGCCTCGGACATCGAGCAGAAGATGATGCCCTTCTCGGCCAGTTCCTTGCGGAAGGTGGTCCCGACGGACACCGAGTCGAACACCGCGTCCACCGCCACGCCGGCCAGCTTGGCGCGCTCGTGCAGTGGCACGCCCAGCTTGTCGTAGGTGTCGAGCAGTTCCTTGGGCACGTCATCCAGCGAGGCGTACTTCGGGCCCTTCGGCGCGGAGTAGTAGCTGAGCGCCTGCAGGTCGATCGGCGCGATCTCCAGCTTGGCCCAGTCCGGCATCGGCATGGTCAGGAAGTGGCGGTAGGCGTCCAGGCGCCACTGCGTCATCCACTCCGGCTCTTCCTTCTTGGCCGACAGGGCACGGATGGTGTCCTCGTCCAGGCCCGGCGGCAGGGAGTCCGACTCGATCTCGGTGATGAAGCCGGCCGAATACTTGCGGCCGAGCTGCTCGTGGATCTCGCGGTTGGGGGTGTCGTCGTGGGCGACGTTTTCGATGGTTTCGGTGGCCATGGGGGGCTGCCTACGGATCAGGAGACGACGTCGACAGCGATGGTGCGGCGCTGTTCGTCATCGGCAAGGGGGAGAGGGGGCAGGATCTGCGCGAGGGTGACATCGCGCAGGGCCTCGGAGACCACGTCGTTGATCAGCCGCCAGCTGCTGCGCGCGCCGCACTTGGGCGCCATGCCGCACTGGTGGTGGTCGTGGCTGCATTCGGTCAGGGCCAGCGGCCCTTCCATTGCCTCGACCACTTCGAACAGCGAGATCTCGAGGGCTGGGCGGGTCAGGCGGTAGCCACCGCGGACACCGCGCAGGCCCTCAACCAGGCCGGCCTGGGCCAGCGGCTTGAGCACCTTGCTGACGGTGGGCGGCTCCAGACCGGTGAATTCGGCCAGCTCGGTGGCACTGAGTACCTCGCCCGGACGGGCGGCAAGCACGGTCAGCACGACGGTGGCGTAATCGGTGAGTTTGGTGACGCGCAACATGGGGATGCGAGTGGTTCTTAAAGCGGACTGAAATTGTACGCTTTTATTCGCCGCCATCCAAGCCGGGCATTCAGCCGGCGCTGGGGCCAGGCCGGGAGGGGACGCACCGGGGCCGTTGCCAGGGCGCAATGCTGCGCCAATGGGGTGATTTTCGCAATCACCCGGAATGGGCGAGAATCCCCGTTCCATTCGCTGCAAACAGCCCGTGCCGATGCCGAAGAAGATCCAAGCCCGCAAGTCCGCCATCCATGGCAACGGCGTGTTCGCCGTGGCCCCGATCAAGCAGGGCGAGCGCGTGATCCAGTACAAGGGCCTGCTGCGCAGCCACGGCGACGTTGATGCCGATGACAGCGGCGACGTCGAAAGCGGCCATACCTTCCTGTTCACCCTCAACGATGACTGGGTGATCGACGCCAACTACAAGGGCAACGACGCACGCTGGATCAACCACAGCTGCGACCCGAACTGCGAGGCGGTGATCGAGGAAGACGAAGACGGCGACAGCCGTGGCGACAAGGTATTCATCGAGGCCCTTCGCGATATCAAGGCCGGCGAAGAGCTGACCTACAACTACGGCATCACCCTGGCCGAGCGCCACACCGCGAAGCTGAAGAAGATCTGGGAGTGCCGCTGCGGTTCGCCCAAGTGCACCGGCACCATGCTGCAGCCCAAGCGCTGACCGCTGCGGGTAGTGCCGGCCGCTGGCCGGCACTGATGTGATGATTGTGCCGGCCAGCGGCCGGCACTACCGCATGAGTCTCCACCTGCCGTGCACGGTTGGGTCACCGCCGTTCAATGGCTGCTCGCGCACACTGTCCGCTCCTTTCGATGGAGCATCCGACATGGCTCAGCGTCTCAGCGGCAAGCAGATTGCCATCCTTGCCACGCACGGCTTCGAACAGTCCGAACTGACCGAACCCAAGCGCCTGCTGGAGGCGGAGGGTGCACGGGTCAGCGTGGTATCACCTGCGAAGGAGGCGACCATCAAGGGCTGGAAAGACAAGGACTGGGGTGGCGTGGTGGCGGAAGACCTGCCACTGGACGAGGCCGATGCCGGCCGCTTTGATGCCCTGGTGCTGCCCGGTGGTGTCATCAACCCGGACACGCTGCGCACCGACGAGGCGGCGCTGGGTTTCATCCGCAGCGTCGCCGAGGCCGGCAAGCCTGTGGCCGCCATCTGCCACGGTCCGTGGCTGTTGATCAACAGCGGCCTGGCCGATGGACGCGAGCTGACGTCGTGGCCATCCCTGCAGCAGGACCTCGCCAATGCCGGCGCCAAGTGGCGCAACGCCGAGGTCGTGGTGGACGGCAATGTCATCACCAGCCGCAAGCCGGACGACATTCCGGCTTTCAGCGAGGCGGTAGTGAAAGCGCTGGTGGCGTGATGATTGACGAGGGTGCCGGCCAGCGGCCGGCACTACCCTTATTTGCCGAGGATGCCTGCCGGCACCAGGTTGCCCAGGTTCTGGTTGAAGGTAACCACCAGCTTGCCGTTCTTCACCTGTGCCGACTGCACCTGCAGCGCGCCCAGCACGCCAGCCATGGCCGGGTCCAGCTTGTAGATGGGCTCGCGCTGGGCGTAGTCGCTCAGCCACGCATTGAGCAGGCCGCGGGTGCGCGAGTCGAGACGGCCACCCTGGTTGGCCGGGGTGAAGTCATCCACGCTCGGCTGCTGCAGGTGGAAGCCCTGGGTCTGCGCGTCATAGCGCAGGCCGCTGCTGAGCTTCACCGTGCCCAGCTTGGCCGGGTTGCCGCCGGCGGTGGCCAGTGCCACGTCCATGCCCAGGTTCAAGCGTTCGCCGGCCGGCAGGCTCAGCTGCGGGTGGCTCATGGTCAGGGCGATCAGGCCGCCCAGCGCGTCCTGGGTGCGCGGGAAGCTGCCGTCGAGGTACTGCTGCACGTCGCTGGCACCCACCGACAGTTCGCGGCCGGAAATGGAGGGGGCGGCCTGCGCACCGATCGCGGCAGCGATCAGCACGGTGGAGGCGGCGAGGCGGGTCATCAGGGAACGCAGGCGCATGGCAGTGACCGGTGGCTCTGGAATGGATGGGAGAAAGAGTAGCCGCGCCGGCTGAATCGTGCGTGCATGCGGCTGCAACGGTTCAGTCCAGCGTTGGCTGCAGGTGCGCCGACTGGATCTGCCAGGCGCGACCGTCGCTGCTGGGCTGCACGCGGTACCAGCCGCTGAAATGGAAGGTGCCGTTGGCGGTGACCGCACGCACCTGCACCGGCACCTCCAGCAGCTGCGCGGGCTGTACCGGGCTGCGGGCAATCGGCGTACTGCTGCGCAGGTGAAGCGTGCGTACATCCTGCAGCTGGCGCAGCGCGGCGTCGTCGGCATGCCGGGCATCACCGGGTGGGAAGGTCCATGCCGCATCACTGGCGCGGCGATCGCGATTGAGCAGTGCGCGCACGTAGCGGTTGAGCATCACCGAGGGCGGCTCGGCATCGGCAGCCACCGCAGCGAACAAGGGGTCGACCGAAGGCGACTGCGCAGCCGGTGGGTCGCCGTCGGGCACTGCCGTTGGCGACATGTTCGACGGCTGATCGGTGCTGGCCGGTATCGCGGCAGGTGCCGCATCCGGTGCGGCTGCCGGCCGCGAGCAGCCGAGCAGCGCCAGGGGCGCAATCAACAACAGGATACGGCGCATGCCTGCCTCCTCCCCGAGGCAACCGTGAGAGCGCCAGTGTATCGAGTGCGCGGCGGTCAGCGCGAGGAAGGCAGCTGGTCCAGCGCGTCCAGTGCCGGCAGCACCTGTGCGGCGATGACTGCCAGCGCGTGGCCGTCGGTCGCGGCGTGACGCTGCACGATGTCGCGCAGCAGCTGGCTGGCGATCACCAGGGTGGCGCGCTCGTCGCCACTGATGCCGGCCGTACGCGGTGCAGCTTCCAGCAGGCGCATCAGGTCGCGGCTGGCGCGGTGTTCCAGTTCGATGGTGCAGCGCCCGGTGCACTGCAACCCGTCCTTTTCGATGGGGGTCACCGAGATCCGGTAGCGGGTGGAGGGGCTGGCCATGAGGGGTGCTCGCCGTAGCTGTGGAGGATGGGCCCACGATAGGCAAGCCCGCGGCCGACGGCGACGGCCGGCGCTGCACGCAGTGTTCCACCCGGTACGTTCCGGGCCTGGACCCGACCTCGCCCGGTCAATGACGACGGGCCTGAGCGCGTATTTCCCGGGATCCGGCAACGCTGTGTTGCGGGCGAGGGCCCGGGCAAAAAAAAACGGGACGGCCAGAGCCGTCCCGTCGGAGTTCGCGTCGGGGCGCGCGCTTACAGCGCGGCGTCCTTCAGCTTCTTCAGCGGACGCACCTTCAGCTTGGTGGTGGCCGGCTTGGCAGCGAACCACTGTTCTTCCTTGGTGAACGGGTTGATGCCCTTGCGCTTCGGCTTGGCCGCCACGTTGACGGTGGTGATCTTCAGCAGGCCCGGCAGGGTGAAGGAGCCTGCGCCCTTCTTGTGCACCGAGGAGGCGACGGCGCTTTCCAGCGAGGCCAGCACAGCGCGGACGTCCTTGGCGACGACGCCGGAGGCTTCAGCGATGTGTGCAACCAGGCCGGACTTGGTCAGCACTTCCTTGATCGGCTTCGGAGCGGCCGGCTTGGCGGCTGCCTTCGTAGCGACTTTCTTCACTGCCTTCTTCGGGGCAGCCTTCTTAGCGGTCTTTGCCATGGTTTCCTGTTCCGTGAACGGTTGGTTGTTTGGTCGGCGCCGAACCCCGTCGGCAAGCGCAATGTAGGGCAACTCTCGGGCGCCGCCAATAGCCCGAAGCGCGGAAAGTGCATGTTTTTTCATATCCAGGCCGATTCAGTACATGGCCGGTGGTGGGGAATGGGGCCGTCCTGGCGTGCCGGGTGGGCGCTTCCCGATCACCGGGGGGGTGTGCGAAACCACTGAAAACAAGGGGAAAATGCAGGTCGGGCTGGTGAGGAAGTGTCCAGTTGCCCGGTTTCCGGCGGACGATTGGCATGCGGCGGAGCGACGCAGGGATAACGCGGTCCATGCGAGGGTGGCCGTTCATCACCGCCACGCAGGAGCAGCATATGGGAATCTCGCGACACGCCACCGCGCACTGGGAAGGCGATCTGAAGTCGGGCAAGGGACTGTTGAGCACGCCGCAGAGTGGGCTGTTGGACAAGACCCGCTACGGCTTCAACAGCCGTTTTGGCGACGAGAAAGGGACCAATCCGGAAGAGCTGATCGCCGCCGCGCATGCCGGCTGTTTCACCATGGCGCTGTCGGCCAAGCTGGGCGAAGCGGGCTTCACCCCGACCTCGCTGGACACCGAAGCCAAGGTCGATCTGTCGCTGGAAGGCGGCCCGCAGCTGTCTCAGATCCGGCTGAAGGTGAAGGCAGTCGTGCCGGGCATCGACGCCGCACAGTTCCGTGCCATCGCCGATGACGCCAAGCAGAACTGCCCGGTGTCCAAGGCGCTGAGCGCAGTGCCGATCAGCCTGGAAGCCGAGCTGGGCTGAGAAATTGCGGGCCGGGAGGGTTGCGGTAGTGCCGGCCGCTGGCCGGCAACCGCATGCTGCCGATGTCCAGGTAACAGCCGGCCAGCGGCCGGCTCTACCAATCAATGGTGCCGGCAATCACCGTCTGCACCTGGCCCCCCGACCAGACCTCGCCGTCTTCATCGACCCGCAGGGTCAGGCGCGCATCGTGGCCGACTTCGCGGCCCTGGCTGACTTCGAAGGGTGCGCGGCCACGCGGCAGCGCATCGCGCAGGTCCAGCCATGCCGCCAGCACCGCGTTGGCGGCACCCGAGGCCGCGTCCTCGAAGCGACGGCCGTTGCCGACGAAGGCGCGCACGGCCAGATCGAATCCCTCGTTGCCATCGCTGAACGCATAAGCGAACACGCCCATGCTGTCGGTGGATTCGGCCAGCGCGGCCACCGCATCCCACTCCGGATGCAGGGCGCGCAATGCGGCTTCATCGGCTACCTGCACCACCCACCAGCTGCGCCCGCCCTGCATGCGGGCCGGCGGCAGCGTGCCCAGCGGCCAGCCCTTCAGCGCGGCCTGCAGGCGGGGATCGCTGGCTTCGGTGGTCTCGGCCAGCTGTGCCCGTGGGGTACGGATGGCGATGCGCTGCTGCGCGCCTTCGCCGCTGACGCGCAGGGGCAGGGCGCCAGCGATGCCGTCCTGCACCAGCACGCCGTCAACCGGCGCTGCCAGGCCTGCCTGCAGCACCGCATGCGCGGTGCCGACGCTGGGATGGCCGGCGAACGGCACTTCCTTCTGTGGGCTGAACATGCGCAGCCGGTAGCTGGTGCCTGCTGCCTGCGCCGGGAACACGAAGGTGGTCTCGGGCAGCCGCGTCCAGCGTGCGATGGCCTGCATGCTGGCATCGTCCAGGCCTTCGGCATCGAGCACCACGGCCAGCGGATTGCCGGCGCCGGCGCGCGGAGAGAACACATCCAGCTGCAGGAAACGTCGTGCGGACATCAGGCAGGAACTCCAGTAAACAGGCGGCATAGGGTAGCGCGGCACACGAAAAAGGGGGCGGAGGGAATCACGTCGCTTGTGCCACAAACGACGTGATTCCCTCCGTCCCCTCTTTCGGCGTTACCAGCTGATCTGGCCGTCGATCACCGGCTGCACCTGGCCGCCGATCCACACCGTGCTGTCGGCATCCACGCGGACATGGACGCGGCCGTCGCGGCCGACTTCGCGGCCCTGGCTGGCGACATAGGCGCCGCTGCCACCGGGCAGCACGCCGCGCTCGCGCAACCAGGCACCGATCAGCGCATTGGCGCTGCCGGTGACCGGGTCCTCGGGCACGTTCACCGCATCGCCGGGGCAGAACGCGCGCACGACGCGGGCATGGTCCGTTGCGGCTTCGTCGGCGAATACCGCGACGCCGGTTGCGCCAGTGGCATTGGTCCAGTCGCGCAGGGCGGCCATGTCCGGGGCCAGTCCGCGCACGGCGGCGGCGTCACGCAGCGGCAGCAGCCACCAGCGCGGGCCGTTGTCCCACAGTTCGGGCGCATGCCCGGCGGCGGCCAGCGCCAACAGCGGTCCGGGCACCTGGCCCGGGTCGGTCGGCAGGCGCTGTGCCGGTGGGCTGGCCAGTTCGATGGTTGGAGAAGCGGCGGCACCACTCACCCGCACCGGCAGCAGGCCGGCCGCGCATTGCTGGACCAGCGCGCCGCCGTCGCGCGGCGTTGCCAGGCCGCAGGTGACTGCAGCCCAGGCCGCGCCCACGCTGGGGTGGCCGGCAAATGGCAGTTCGCTGTTCGGGGTGAAGATGCGGATGTGGTAGTCGGCGCCCGGGGCGCTGGGCGGCAGGAAGAACACCGTCTCGGACAGGTTCAGCCACGCGGCAAGGGCCTGCATGCGGGCGCTGGAGAGCCCATCGGCGCCCAGCACCACGCCCAGCGGATTGCCGCTGCCGGGGTGGGGGGCGAAGACATCGAGCTGCAGGTAGCGGAAGGCGGCCATCGGCGGGTCCATTGGGCTTAGAATCGAAGGTTCCGCCCCCTCGGGCGGCTCCCCCACATTACACATAGCCTATCCATGTCAGCTTCCCCCCTTGTCGATCGTTGGATCGTACTGAAGTTCGGCGGCACCTCGGTGTCGCGTCGCCACCGCTGGGACACGATCGGGAAGCTGGCGAAAAAACGTGCGGAAGAAACCGGTTCGCGCGTGCTGGTGGTGGTCTCGGCGCTGTCCGGGGTCACCAACGAACTGACCGCGATCGCCGACGGTGCGCCGGACAGCCGCGACCGCGTGGCGGCACTGGTCGAGCGCCACGAGGGCTTCCTGGTCGAGCTGGGCCTGGGCCGTGAGGTGCTGGCCGAGCGCCTGGCCGCGCTGCAGGGCCTGCTGGATGATCCGCGTGGGGCCACCCGCCCGCTGGACTGGCAGGCCGACGTGCTGGGCCAGGGCGAGCTGCTGTCCTCCACGCTGGGCGCGGCCTATCTGCACGCCTCCGGCCTGGACATGGGCTGGATGGATGCCCGCCAGTGGCTGGACGCGATGCCGCCGCAGCCGAACCAGAGCGACTGGTCGCAGCGGCTGTCGGTGAACTGCCAGTGGCGCGCGGACGCAGACTGGATGCAGCGCTTCCGCGCGCAGCCGACCCGGTTGCTGATCACCCAGGGCTTCATCTCGCGGCATGCCGACGGCGGTACCGCCATCCTCGGCCGGGGTGGTTCGGATACCTCGGCGGCGTACTTCGGCGCGCTGCTCGGCGCCAGCCGCGTGGAGATCTGGACCGACGTGCCGGGCATGTTCAGCGCCAACCCCAAGGACGTGCCGGACGCGCGCCTGCTGACCCGCCTGGACTATTACGAAGCGCAGGAAATCGCCACCACCGGCGCCAAGGTGCTGCACCCGCGCTCGATCAAGCCGTGCCGTGACGCCGGCGTGCCGATGGCCATCCTCGATACCGAGCGCCCGCAGCTACCGGGTACCAGCATCGATGGCAGTGCGGCTCCGGTGCCGGGCGTGAAGGCGATCAGCCGCCGCAACGGCATCGTGCTGGTGTCGATGGAAGGCATCGGCATGTGGCAGCAGGTCGGCTTCCTGGCCGATGTGTTCAACCTGTTCAAGAAGCATGGCCTGTCGGTGGACCTGATCGGTTCGGCCGAGACCAACGTCACCGTGTCGCTGGACCCGTCCGAGAACCTGGTCAACACCGATGTGCTGGCCGCGCTGTCTGCCGACCTGTCGCAGATCTGCAAGGTGAAGGTGATCGTGCCGTGCGCGGCGATCACCCTGGTCGGCCGTGGCATGCGCTCGCTGCTGCACAAGCTGTCGGACGTGTGGGCTACCTTCGGCCGCGAGCGCGTGCACATGATCTCGCAGTCGTCCAACGACCTGAACCTGACCTTCGTCATCGACGAAGCCGATGCCGATGGCCTGCTGCCGATCCTGCATGCCGAGCTGATCGACAGCGGCGCGATGCCGGTGGAAGAGACCGAGGTGTTCGGCCCGCGCTGGCGCGAGATCGCCGGCACCGTGCGCCCGCGTGGCACGCCGTGGTGGCGCGGCCAGCGTGCGCACCTGCTGCAGCTGGCCGATGCCGGTACGCCGCGCTACGTCTACCACCTGCCGACGGTGCGCGCCCGCGCCCGCGCGCTGGCCGCGATCAAGCCGATCGACCAGCGCTACTACGCGATCAAGGCCAACAGCCACCCGGCCATCCTGCAGCTGCTGGAAGCCGAAGGCTTCGGCCTGGAGTGTGTATCGCAGGGTGAGCTGAAGCATGTGTTCCAGCACCTGCCGGAGCTGTCGCCCAAGCGCGTGCTGTTCACCCCCAGCTTCTGCCCGCGCAGCGAGTACGAAGCGGCGTTCGCGCTGGGCGTGACCGTCACCGTCGACAACGTGGAAGCACTGCAGCGCTGGCCGGACCTGTTCCGCAACCGAGAGCTGTGGCTGCGCGTCGATCTCGGCCGTGGCGAAGGCCACCATGCCAAGGTCCGCACCGGCGGCAAGGACTCCAAGTTCGGCCTGCCGATCGCCCGCGTCGACGAGTTCGTGCGTGCGGCCACCGAGCTGGGCAGCCGCGTGGTCGGCCTGCATGCGCACCTGGGCAGCGGCGTGGAGACCGCGCAGCACTGGCGCCTGATGTGCGATGAGCTGGCCGGTTTCGCCCGCCGCATCGGCAGCGTGCAGACCATCGACATCGGCGGCGGCCTGCCGATTCCCTACAGTGATGAAGACGAACCGTTCGACCTGGATGCCTGGGCCGAGGGCCTGGCCGAGGTCAAGGCGCTGCACCCGGCGTTCCGCCTGGCGATCGAGCCGGGCCGCTACCTGGTGGCCGAATCCGGCGTGCTGCTGACCCATGCTACCCAGGTGGTGGAGAAGGACGGCGTGCGCCGCGTCGGCCTGGACGCCGGCATGAACACCCTGATGCGCCCGGCGCTGTACGACGCCTGGCACGACATCGAGAATCTCAGCCGCCAGGGCGGTTATGCCGAAGCCGCGTTCGATGTGGTCGGCCCGATCTGCGAATCCAGCGATGTGTTCGGCAAGCGCCGCAAGCTGCCGGTATCGACCGCACCGGACGATGTGATGCTGATCGCCGATGCCGGTGCCTACGGCTATGTGATGTCCAACACCTACAACCAGCGGGCGATGCCGCGCGAAGACGTGATCGAATGATCGCCACCCGCGCATTGCACCCGCCCACCGACACGCTCCGCGCCATCGCGCGGGGCCGTGCCTGACCGGATACACCATGACTGCTTTTGACAAACACCAGGTTTCCCGCTTCCGCTTCGTCCGCTGCGAATTCGCTGCGGATACCGGCGTGGCCAGGCTGGTCTACGCCTTTGACGACGGCCCGGAGATGGTGGAAACCATCACCGTGCCCGGCGCGCCGTTCGTGCTGGACGAGGCGCGTGCCGCTGCCGTGCAGCGCGCGCTGCAGCTGCTGCACCTGATTGCCGGTGTCAGCTACTACAAGGCGGGCGTGCCGGAGACGGTCAGCATCGACAGCTACGCCATCGATGCCGACACCGCGGCGCTGGTGGAGACGGTCTACCTCAACGGCCTGGGCGAATTCGCCTACCGCAACGGCCTGAACCTGCGCGGTCGCTTCCGCCTGCCGGTACAGGGCGAAGCGGTGCAGGCGCCAGTGCTGGGCCTGCAGCCGCATGCGCTGGTGGCCATCGGCGGCGGCAAGGATTCGCTGGTCAGCATCGAAGCGCTGCGCCGTGCCGGCGTGGACGAGACGGTGACCTGGATCGGGGGTTCGCAGCTGATCCGCGCCTGTGCCGAGCGTACCGGCCTGCCGACGCTGAACCTGGGCCGCGCGCTGGCGCCGGAACTGTTCGAACTCAACCGCCAGGGCGCCTGGAACGGTCATATCCCGGTTACTGCGGTGAACTCGGCGATCATGGTGCTGGCCGCGCTGCTGCAGGGCGTGGACCAGGTGGTGTTTTCCAACGAACGCTCGGCCAGCTACGGCAGCCAGATTCCGGGCACCGGTGAAGTGAACCACCAGTGGTCCAAGGGCTGGGCATTCGAGCAGGCGTTCGGCAGCCATGTGCAGGCGCACGTTGCCGCGGACCTGCACTACTACTCGCTGCTGCGGCCGATGTCGGAGCTGGCGGTGGCCCGCCAGTTCGCCAAGACCGATTTCTACGACGCGCACTTCTCCAGCTGCAACCGCAACTTCCATATCCTCGGCGAGCGCCCGGTGAACCGCTGGTGCGGCGTCTGCCCGAAGTGCCACTTCGTGTTCCTGGCGCTGGCCCCCTTCATGCCCAAGACGCGCCTGGTGCGCATCTTCGGCCGCAACCTGCTGGATGATGCCGAGCAGGCCGGTGGCTTCGACGCGCTGCTGGAATTCCAGGACCACAAGCCGTTCGAGTGCGTGGGCGAAGGCCGCGAATCGCGTGCGGCGATGGCGACGCTGGCGCAGCGCCCGGAATGGAAGGAAGACGTGCTGGTGAAGCGCTTCTGCAACGAGATCCAGCCGCAGCTGGACGCCGCCGAACTGGCACTGGCGCCGCTGCTGCAGCTGCAGGGCGAGCATCGCGTTCCGGCTGCGCTGTGGGAACGGGTGCGTGAAGATTTCGAAGCTTGAGGGAAAGCGCGTTGCGCTGTGGGGCTGGGGTCGTGAGGGCCGTGCGGCGTTCGCCGTGCTGCGTGAGCGGCTGCCTTCGCTGCCGTTGAGCCTGTTCTGCCCGGCAGGCGAAGTCGACGCGGCGCGTGCGGAAACGCAGGGCGCGCTGGAGGTGCGTGGTGAGCCCTCGGCCGAAGCGCTGGCAGCGTTCGATGTGGTGATCAAGTCGCCCGGCATCAGCCCCTACCAGCCGATCGCGCTGGCAGCGGCGGAGCAGGGCACGTCTTTCATCGGCGGCACCGCGCTGTGGTTTGCCGAACACGCGGCCGACGACGGCATCGTGCACGACACCGTGTGCGTGACCGGCACCAAGGGCAAGAGCACCACCACCGCGCTGGTCGCGCACCTGCTGCGCGCGGCGGGGCATCGCACCGGCCTGGTCGGCAACATCGGCCTGCCGCTGCTGGAAGTGCTGGACCCGCAGCCGGCGCCCGAGTATTGGGCCGTCGAGCTGTCCAGCTACCAGACCGGCGAAGTGGCGCGCAGTGGTGCCCATCCGCAGGTGGCGGTGGTGCTGAATCTGTTCCCTGAACACCTGGACTGGCACGGCAGCGAGCAGCGTTACATCGAAGACAAGCTGCGGCTGGTCACCGAAGCCGCGCCGCGCATCGCCGTGCTCAATGCCGCCGATCCGCACCTGGCCTCGCTGTCGCTGCCCGACAGCGAGGTGGTCTGGTTCAACCAGCCGCAGGGCTGGCACATGCGCGGCGATGTCGTGCACCGGGGCGAGCAGCCTGTGTTCGATACCCGCAACACGCCACTGCCGGGCCGGCACAACCGCGGCAACCTGTGCGCGGTGTTGGCCGCGCTGGAAGCGCTGGGTCTCGACGCCGTGGCGCTGGCACCGGCGGTACAGGATTTCCGCCCGCTGCCGAACCGCCTGCAGCGCATCGGTGTGGCCGATGGCCTGGCCTACGTCAACGATTCGATCAGCACCACGCCGCATGCCAGCCTGGCGGCGCTGGAATGCTTCGCCGGCCAGCGCATCGCGCTGCTGGTGGGCGGGCACGACCGTGGCCTGGACTGGACCGATTTCATGCAGCACATGGCGCATGACGTGCCGCCGGTCGAAATCGTGACCATGGGCAGCAACGGCCCGCGCATCCACGCGATGCTGCAACCGCTGGCCGATGCCGGCCGCTTCGGCCTGCACGCCGCGGGCGATCTGCCCGAGGCGATGGCGCTGGCACGTGCGGCGCTGGGAGAGCAGGGCGGCGTGGTGCTGCTGTCGCCGGGCGCACCGAGCTTCGGCGCCTACCGCGATTACGTGGCGCGTGGCCGCCATTTCGCCGAACTGGCCGGCTTCGATCCGGACACCATCAGCGCGATTCCGGGCCTGGGCATCGGGTAGTGCCGGCCGCTGGCCGGCAACCGGGGGCGCCGCATCCACCCATGGCGTGGCTCTACTGCAGGGGCGAGTTACCATCGGCGCATTCCCGGACGGATTCGAGAAGCCTGCATGTGCACCTTCGTCACCCTGTTCCTGCCCACCTCGTTTGCGCACGTTGAAGCCGCCGCGATCATGGAGCGCAGCGGCCGGCGCTTGTTCGCCCAGGCATCGCCCAGCCTCCAGGCGGCGGTCGGGCCCAGCTGGCAGCCGTGGCTGAGTGCCGCGCACTGCGATTGCGGCACGGCCCTGGGGGCGGCGCGGGCCGAGCCGGCATGGAAGGGCGATGCGGAGCGCTGGCGGAAGAAAGGCTGGAGCGAGGCGAAGATCGCCCGCGCCCTGGCCGAGCAGTTGGCGCATTTCCAGCAGGAGCGGCAGGCACGCCGGAGCGAAGGCCTGGGCGATGCCGGCCAGTGGCTGCAACGCATCGACGCGCTGCTGCAGGCCGGTGCGGCGCGTATCGGCCTGCTGGTGCGTGACTACGATGGCGCGGTGGGTGCCCGGCAGCCGAAGCCACCGGAATGTCGCTGGGTACGTGCGCAGCTGACAGCCGCGGATCTGCTGGGGTTCGAGCCTGGCACGTTGCATTGGATCGAACGCGGGTGACGCCGCCATCCACGCATGGCATGGATCTACTGTAGAGCCGAGCCCATGCTCGGCTGCGGTCAGTCGTCCACGTCGATGAACGCGTAGTCGCCGTCGATCAGCTGCTGCAGGTACGCATCGAAGCTGGGCGCGATCACCGCGTAGCTGTCCGGGTCATGCAGGTAGCGCACCACCTGGCCCACGCAGCCACCCGGCGCGGGATCGAAATCCAGGTACAGCATCGAGGTGCCGCCGTTGTTCATGCAGTGCGAGAAGCACAGGCGGCGACTCATCGGCAGGTCGGCATCGATGCCATCGCCGAGGATTTCCGGCTCGTCATCCAGCCATTCCTCGTAGATCGAGCGGATGCTGTCGTCCCACTGCTGCTGGTCTTCGAAGATCTGTGCGACTGAGCGCAGGTAGTACGGATAGCCGCCGTCTTCCACGTCCGAGCCGAGCATCAGTACACAGACCTCGCCACCGGGGTACTCGCGGAAGTGGGTGCCATCCACGCGCGACAGCAGTACCACCAGGCTGTCCGGCACCTGTGGCCATTGCGCGCGCAGGCGCTGCAGGTCGTCGGCGCTGGCGCCCCGGACATGGGCCCACTGGGGGGCGTCATCGGCAGCCAGGCGTGGGATCAGTCCGGACAGAAAGCGATCAGCAAGGTTCATGCGGAAAAAAGGGACGGAGGGGATTAAGTCGTATCCAACCACACCTGCGTCACGTCGCCAATGCAGAATGCGACGTGGGAGGGGTGAATACGGCTTAATCCCCTCCGTCCCCTTTTTTGCGGAGCAGGCGCATGAATCGTTGGCGATGCGGTGTGGCGGTGATGCTGGGGCTGGCGGCGATGCCGGCGTGGGCGGCGATGAAGACGCAGCCGGTGGAATGGAAGCACCAGGGTACGACCTTCAGTGGTGTGCTGGTCTATGACGATGGCGAGCACGACAAGCGCCCGGGCCTGGTGATGGTGCCGAACTGGAAAGGCGTGAACGAATCGGCGGTCGAGAAGGCCAAGCAGCTGGCCGGCGATGACTATGTGGTGCTGGTGGCCGATGTCTACGGCAAGGGCGTGCGGCCGAAGACCGATGCCGAGGCCGGCCCGGTGGCGACCAAGCTGCGCAACGACCGGCCCCTGCTGCGCGCACGTGCGTTGGAGGCAGTGAACGTGCTCAAGGCACAGGCCGGCAAGGTGCCGCTGGATGCCAGCCGGATCGGTGCGGTGGGCTTCTGCTTCGGGGGCACCACGGTGCTGGAGCTGGCCCGTGCCGGTGCGCCGCTGGCCGGCGTGGTCAGCCTGCATGGTGGGCTGGGTTCGCCGCTGCCGGCGCAGGCCGGTGGCAGCCATCCTTCAGTGCTGGTGCTCAACGGTGCTGACGACAAGAGCGTGACCGCCGAGGACATCGCCGGTTTCCAGAAGGAAATGAACGCGGCCAGGGTCGATTGGGAGTTCACCAACTACAGCGGCGCGGTGCACTGCTTCGCCGAGCGCGATGCCAACAGCCCGCCGGGCTGCCAGTACAACGAACGGGCGGCAAAGCGGGCGTGGAAGGCGCTGGATGAGTTCTTCGAGGAACGTTTCGAGAAACGCTGATCCGTGCAGCGGTAGTGCCGGCCGCTGGCCGGCAACCTCATGATGCTGTGGATTTCATCGGAAATGCCGGCCAGCGGCCGGCACTACCGAATGCGGTCAATGCGAGCGCTGCACCGCGTAACGGGCCAGGCCGCGCAGGGCGGCAACCGCATCGTTGTCGGCCAGGCCATCGAGCGCGCGCTCGGCGGCTTCGGCGTATTCCTCGGCACGGCGACGACTGTATTCCAGGCCGCCGGTAGCGCGGATCGCGGCCAGCACTTCCGGCATCGCCGAGGCATCGCCGTCCTGCACGATGGCGCGCAGGCGCTCGCGGGTGGCGTCATCGGAGTGGGCCATGGCGTGGATCAGCGGCAGCGTCGCCTTGCCCTCGGCCAGGTCATCACCGAGGTTCTTGCCCAGTTCCTCGGCGTTGGCCGAGTAGTCCAGCACGTCATCGGCGATCTGGAACGCGTAGCCCAGGTGCATGCCGTAGTCGAACAGGGCCTGCTGGGTCGCTTCGTCCACACCGCTGGCCAGCGCACCCAGGCGGGTGCCGGCGGCGAACAGCACCGCGGTCTTGCGCTCGATCACGCGCAGGTAGGCGGTTTCGTCGGTATCCGGATTGTGCACGTGCAGCAGCTGCAGCACTTCACCCTCGGCAATGCGGTTGGTGGCATCGGCCAGGATCTGCATCACCGGCATGCGCTCCAGTTCAACCATCAGCTGGAAGCTGCGCGAATACAGGAAGTCACCGACCAGCACGCTCGGCGCGTTGCCCCACAGTGCGTTGGCGGTGCTGCGGCCGCGGCGCAGGTTGGATTCGTCCACCACGTCGTCATGCAGCAGGGTGGAGGTGTGGATGAACTCGATGATCGCCGCCAGCTGGTGGTGGTCCGGGCCGGCGTGGCCGACCGCGTGGCCGGCCAGCATCACCAGCATCGGGCGCAGGCGTTTGCCACCGGCGGAAATGATGTGGTCGGCGATCTGGTTGATCAGCACGACGTCCGAGGACAGGCGGCGCCGGATCAGGGCGTCGACGGCGGCCATGTCGGCCGCGGCAAGCGACTGGATCTGGGGCAGGCCCAGGAAGGGACGGGTGTCTTCGGTGATGGTCATGCGATCAGGCTTTCAGGCTCACCGCCGATTATAGGCGCTACCCGTGAATTCGGGCGCAAACCGCGACGGGCGGCACCTTCGCCCGGGTCCGGCCGGCTGCCTGCGTGAATACGTATGCAGGTTGCGCCATGCCATGGAGGCCACCGCTAAGCTTGCCGGAACAGGATTTCGGCCCGCTTCCGGCGGGTCACGCATGCCCGGAGGGGGGCTGTCGATGTCGCACTATCCATGGTGGCGCGGAGCCGTCATCTACCAGATCTACCCGCGCAGCTACCTCGATGCCAACGGCGATGGGGTCGGCGACCTGCCAGGCATCATCGAGCGCCTGGACCACATCGCCACGCTGGGCGTGGACGCGATCTGGATCTCGCCGTTCTTCAAGTCGCCGATGGCCGATTTCGGCTATGACATCGCCGACTACCGCGACGTCGATCCGCTGTTCGGCAGCCTGGACGACTTTGATCGCCTGCTGGCCAAGGCCCATGGCCTGGGCCTGAAGGTGATGATCGACCAGGTGCTGAGCCACACCTCGATCGAGCACGCCTGGTTCCGCGAGAGCCGCCAGGACCGCAGCAATCCCAAGGCGGACTGGTACGTATGGGCCGACCCGCGCGAGGACGGCACGCCGCCCAACAACTGGCTGTCGCTGTTCGGCGGCGGTGCCTGGCAGTGGGAGCCGCGCCGCGAGCAGTACTACCTGCACAACTTCCTGGTCGACCAGCCGGACCTGAACTTCCATCACCCGGACGTGCAGCAGGCGACCCTGGACAACGTGCGCTTCTGGCTGGATCGCGGCGTGGATGGCTTCCGCCTGGACGCCATCAACTTCTGCTTCCACGACGCGCAGCTGCGCGACAACCCGCCCAAGCCGGCTGACAAGCGGGTGGGGCGCGGCTTCAGCCCGGACAACCCCTACGCCTACCAGTATCACTACTACAACAATACCCAGCCGGAGAACCTGCCGTTCCTGGAGCGCCTGCGCGCGCTGCTGGACGCGTACCCGGGGGCGGTCAGTCTCGGCGAGATCTCCTCGGAGGACTCGCTGGCCACCACCGCCGAGTACACCCGCGACGGCCGCCTGCACATGGGTTACAGCTTCGAGCTGCTGGTGGACGACTACAGCGCGGCCTACATCCGCGACACGGTCTCGCGCCTGGAAGCGGCGATGACCGAAGGCTGGCCGTGCTGGGCGGTTTCGAATCACGACGTGGAACGGGCGGTCAGCCGCTGGGGCGGCCATCCGGCCGACCCGCGCCTGGCGCGGATGCTGGTGGCGATGCTGTGCTCGCTGCGTGGCTCGGTCTGCCTGTACCAGGGCGAGGAGCTGGGCCTGGCCGAGGCCGAGGTGCCGTACGAGGCCCTGCAGGACCCCTACGGCATCACCTTCTGGCCGAACTTCAAGGGCCGTGACGGCTGCCGTACCCCGCTACCATGGACCGATGCGCCGCTGGCCGGTTTCACTTCTGGTAAGCCCTGGCTGCCGATCCCGGCCGAGCACCGGGCCGCGGCGGTGGCGGTGCAGGAGCGCGATCCGCACTCGGTGTTGGCGGCGTTCCGGGCCTTCCTGGCCTGGCGGCGTGGCCAGCCGGCGCTCCTGCACGGCAGCCTCCGATTCATCGAAAGTGCCGAGCCAGTGCTGCTGTTCGAGCGTATGCTTGCAGATGAAACCCTCCTGCTGGCCTTCAACCTGTCGGCCGAGGCGGTGAGCCATCCGCTGCCGCCGGGCCACTGGCAGCAGGTGGCGGTGCCGGGCCCGGATGCGGGCACGGTGCAGGGCAATGAACTCCAGCTGCCGCCGCGTGCGGTGTATTGCGCCCGACGCAGCTGACCGTTTTCTCCGGTGGCGGTACTTGCGGGGACGGGGCCGAAGCGCCCCGTCCCTTTTTTGTGGGCCGCCGGTGGCGACGACTTTCCAACTTCTGGCATGGCGCCGGGCAGGGCAGGCGGAAACACTGATGGCCCTCCCAGCACGGCGGAACTCCGATGCGTATCTTCACTTCCCTGGTGCGCCTGTTGGCGCTGGCTGTGGCGCTGTCTGTCGCCCACCCTGTCTGCGCCACGCCCATCGTGACCGTGGGCCCTGCGCTGGAGGATGCCTTTGAGGGCTCTGATGTGGTGCCCGGCCTGAAGCAGTTGCTCGGACCGGAATACGGCGCGTTCCGGCGCAACTTCGATGAGTCGGCGGTACCGGTGCCGCTGAAAGAGGGAGGGTTGCTGCTTGATGGGTGGCGGTTGGGGTTCCCCGGGCATCATGCTGCGGCGGTCGTGGTCTACCCCGATGGCACCCTGCACGCGGCGTACTACAACGCTGAAGACCGCGCGGTGCGTTACTTCTCGACCTCCGGTGAGCTTCAACAGCGCGTGCTGCTGATCTGGGCGAAGCGATTTGAGCTGTCTCCTGGTCATTCGCGTTCCACCGAGCGTTCGCTGGAAGAGCGCGCCCCTGCATCGATCCTGGCATTGCCAGGCGTGGAAGAGCAGGCCGCCATGCGGTCGGTGGCAGCCGCGATCTGGTCTGCCGAACTGGCATCAGGTTGGAACATGAACACCGAGGTGGGGCACGTTCTCGGTGAGGCAACCAAACACATCATGGACTGCTCTGCTGCTTTCAGCCTCGTGCCGAAGCCGGTGGGATGGGTACCTGGCTGGTCCTATGTCGCCCAGATGTCAGTCCAGATCGTTGCTTATGTCACGGGTGTCTCCGGGCATCGGGTCTATCGCTCCTGCGTCATCACCGCCGCCAGTCGCCAGCGTTCGTTCATCGAATTGGCATCGGGTGAGTTCTGAGCAGGGACCGGTTCTGCCATGTGGGAACTGCTGGGCCAGATCATTTCCGTTGCGCTGAACCCTGCTGGCCACGCGCTTGGCCGATCCAGTGGGTGGATCCTGCTGGCGCTGATACTGGTCATCGCGATCAGCTGCGCCGCGCTGGTCACCTGCGAAGCAGGATGAGCCGGTTCCGCATCCATCCACGGCAGCGCCGATGCAAAAGAAAACCCGCTGCCTGCGCAGCGGGTTTCCGGTCCTGCTCCCCTTGTGTTGACGGCCAGCGGCCGGCACTACCGAATCAGGGTTGCCGGCCAGCGGCCGGCACTACCTTGGCCAGGTCAGAACTTGTAGTTCACGCCCAGCATGTAGGTGCGGCCCCACTCGATGTACTCCAGCGGGCGGTCCTTGCTGCCGGCGTAGGTGCGGTACGGTTCGTTGGTCAGGTTGCTGCCCTGCAGCAGCAGGGTCAGGCCACGCAGGGCGCTGCTGTCGCTGAAGGTATAGCTCACCTGCGCATCGGTCACGTTCTCGCCCACCACGTAGCGCAGGGTGCGGTTGCCGTTGAAGTTGCCGATTTCACCGATGAAGTCCGAACGGCGGCGCTGGCTCACGCGTGCTTCAAAGCCACTACGCTCGTAGTAGGCGGTGAAGTTGTACACGCGCTTGGACAGGCCCGGCAGGCTGATCGGATCGGTACCCACGCTGGACGCGCTCTCCGGATCCAGAATGGTGATGTCGCTCTTGTTGAAGGTCGCGCTGGCCTGCACGCCGAAGCCGCGCAGGCTGTCGGTCAGCATGTCCAGCGGGAACGACGCGGTCAGTTCCAGGCCCTTCAACGTGCCGCCCTTGCCATTCTGCGGGGTCGAGAACGTGCCGACGGTCTGTACCGGCGCGGTCATGCCCGGCGGCGGTACGTAGTTGCCAAGCAGCCCGCTGAAGTCATAGTTGTCCACCGACTGGGTGTAGACGTAGCTCTTCAGGTCCTTGTAGAAAATCGCGGCGGCCACGTAGGCTTTCTCGCCGAAGTACTTCTCGTAGGACAGGTCCAGTGCGGTGGCACGCCAGGGGTCCAGCAGCGGGTTGCCGCCACTGCCGCCGGGGCGGCCATTGTTGGTATCCACGCCGAACTCCAGGCCGGCGCGCATCTGGTCCACGCGCGGGCGTGCCACCTGCTTGGCAGCGGCGAAGCGCAGCGTCTGCTGGTGCGGGAACATGAACACCAGGTTCAAGCTCGGCAGCCAATCCTTGTAGGTCTTGCCGGCAGAGAAGGGCTGGATGTTGCTGCCCGCCGGCTGCGAGCTGTCCCAGTAGCGTGAATCCGAGCTCTGGTCGGTGTGCTGCATCTGCACGCCAACGTTGCCGCGCACCCCGACCACGCCGATATCGGTATTGATGTTCAGGCGCGCCCACGCAGTGGTGATCTTCTCCTCGACCGTCCACGACTTGGGAATCAGGTAGTCCAGGTTGTCGACCGGGTTGAAGGTCATGTAGCGCCCCACCGCAGCCGGCACATTCCACGATGGGATGTAGCCGATGCCGGCGAAGCCGAGATTGACCGGGCGATACTGCAGGTCCGGGGCGATGGTGGATTCGCCTTGTGCACCGAGCAGGATGTTGCCTTCGGCCTGGGCCTTCTGCTTGCGACGGTCGGCGTAGTTCACGCCCACGTCCACATCGGAGAACCAGCTGGACATGGCTTCGGGAACCGGCAGCGTCGCCGCCAGCTTGGCGCCCTTCAGGCGGTCCTCTACCTCCGGCACCTTGCCGTAGCCGGAACCATAGATGGTGTTGGTCAGGAACAGGCTCTCCGGGTTGGAGTAGTCCCGGCCCGGCCTGATCTGCGAGAAACCATCGCTGTTCACGACGACACCGATCGTGTCGAACTGCGGGCGCGGCACCAGCTGCAGGTTGTTCTCCAGGTTGATCTCGCGGCGGGTGGCCTTGGAGTAGTTCAGGTCGGCAACCAGCTTCACGCCACCCACGTTGAACTCGTTGTTCCAGCCGAACGCATCGATCTTGTCCTTGCGCTTGTTGTACATGCCGCGCACCAGCGGATACGCATTGTTGATCGTGCCGCCGGTGAAGCTGCCATCGGCGTTGCGGCCGACATTGCTGAACACCGGCAGGATCGCATTGGGGTTGTTGCTGTCCTCGCCGTTGCCGCTGAGGCTCAGCTCGAACTGGTTGGCGGTATCGATCTGCTCGGCTTCGGTGTGGAACGCGTCGAAGGTGCTGGTCCAGCTGTTGTTCGGCCGGAACTGGATGGTGGCCATCACGCCATCGCGCTTGTTGTTGCCGGTGCGGCGCAGCGCCTTGATGCCATCGGTGAAGTAGGTGCCCGGCGCGATTCCGCGACGCTCGCCCTTGTCGGTGTGCTCGGTGGTCCACGGCTCGTACAGACCGACCTGGTTTTCCTGGATCGGCATGTCGCTGTGCGCGTAGCCGATGGCGATGCCCAGGGTCTTGTCCAGGAACTGGTCGATGTAGCTGGCGCTGAAGCGGTTGCCGTACGGATCGACGTTGGCGGCGCGGCCCAGCGAGCTCTTCTGGTAGCGGCCACTGACCGCGATCACGCGTTCGCCGAAGCTGAGCGGGCGTGCGGTCTGCATGTCGATGGTGCCCGACAGGCCCTGGCCGACCAGTGCGGCATCCGGGGTCTTGTACACGGTCACGCCGTTGACCAGTTCGGACGGGTACTGGTCGAACTCGACGCCGCGGTTGTCGCCGGTGCTGACCACTTCACGGCCGTTGAGCAGGGTTGTGGCGAAGTCCGGCGACAGGCCGCGCACGCTGATCACCTGCGCACGACCGGCCACGCGCTGCGCGGCCAGGCCGGGCAGGCGCGAAATGGATTCGGCGATGCTGACATCGGGCAGCTTGCCGATGTCTTCGGCGGAGATCGCTTCGACCACCGAGGTGGCGTCCTGCTTGACCGCGATCGCGCTCTCGATGCCGCGGCGGATGCCGGTGACCTGCACCGTATCCAGGTTGGTGGCGGCGGTGGCGGCCGGCGTGGTGGTGCTCTGCGTGGACTGTGCCGACGCCAGCGTCGGCGCCAGCACAACGGCCAGCGCGAGACTCAGCGCACTGCGCTTGTGGTTCAACATTTTCCCCTCCCAGGCAATGTTGCAGATCGATTCGTGAACGTCCCGGAGTGACCGTGGACGTGCGACGCGGTGGCCGCTGTCGTCGCCGCTATGGTAGGCAGCGCGTTCTTCGCGGGAATCACCCTGCATACGTATTCAATGGCGTTTGCAGGGGTGTAATCGCTTTCAGGTCGCACGTGCGGTAGTGCCGGCCGCTGGCCGGCAATCACGTGCATCGGGTTGCCGGCCAGCGGCCGACGCCATCGGGGCATTCAAAGCGGAGTGAAGCGGATGGCCTGCCCACCCCCCGGTGCCAGCACCAGCGTCAGTGCGTCGGCGCTGGTCACCTCACGGGTTTCGCGCGCGAACGCGAATGGATTGCTACGGAAATCAGCACCCACGCCATCGCGGTAGATCTCGGCGCGGTAGCGCACGCCCGGCTCAAGGAATCCCAGCGACACCGGCAGCACGCGGCCGTGTTCATCCGTGATGCTGCCGAGGAACCAGTCGCGGCTGTTGCGGTCGCGGCGCACGATCGTCACGTAGTCGCCCACTTCGCCATCGAGCACGCGGCTCTGCTCCCAGTCCACCGCCACGTCTTCGATGAAGCGGAACGCCTCGCGGTGCTGCAGGTAGTGCTCGGGCAGGTCGGCGGCCATCTGGATCGGGCTGTACAGCACCACGTACAGCGCCAGCTGCCGCGCCAGCGTGCTGGGAATGGCCTGGCCGTGGCGGCCCTTCAGGCTGAGGATGCCGGGGGTGTAGTCCATCGGCCCGGCCAGCATGCGGGTGAACACCAGGTTGACCTCATGCTCGGGCGGGTTCGGTGGCTGGCCCCAGGCGTTGTACTCCATGCCGCGCGCGCCTTCGCGCGAGATCCAGTTCGGGTAGGTGCGGCGCAGGCCGGTGTCCTTGATCGGCTCATGCGGGTTCACCGACAGGTGCCGGCGCGCGGCCTCCTGTACCACCTTCAAGTGGTGGCGGGCCATGAACTGCCCGTCGTGCCACTCGCGCCACAGCGGGCCGCCGCTCGGATCGCGGCGGTCAACCTGGCCGTCGTCGCAGACGTAACCGGTCTTGAACTGGTCCACGCCCAGCCGCGCATACAGGTCCAGCGCGGCGCTCAGCTGGTCTTCGTAGTGCTCGATGGCGCAGCCGGTTTCGTGGTGGCCGATCAGGTGCACGCCCTTCTTCAGGCCGTAGGCCGAGAGCGCCTCGATATCGAAGTCCGGCGTGGCACGGGTGAAGTCGAAGTCGTAACCGTTGCCAACCCAGTTGCCATCCCAGCCGGGATTCCAGCCTTCCACCAGCACGCCGCGGAAGCCATGCGCAGCAGCGAAGTCGATCACCTTCTTCGTTTTCGCGGTGGTGGCCGCGTGCTTCGGGCCGCTCGCCCAGCTCTCGTTGTCCAGGTGCATCGACCACCACACGCCCAGGTACTTGGCCGGCTTTACCCAGCTCACATCGCCCAGCGCATTGGGTTCATTGAGGTTGAGGATCAGGTCCGATTCGACCAGCCCGCCGGCACGGTCGGCGATCTGCAGCGTGCGCCACGGCGTGGCAAAGGGCAGGGCGCGGCGCACCTTCCAACCCTCGGCCGAGGGCGAAAGCTGCGCGCGCAGGCGCTGGCCCTCGGTGCGGCGCAGCCACATGCCGGCGTAGTCCACCAGCGCCGCCTCATGGATCGCAACGTGCAGGCCATCGCGGCTGCGCAGGGTCATCGGCGTATGCACCAGCGGCACCTCACGCAGCGGCGTGCGCTGGTACAGGTATTCGTAGTGGATCGGCTCGCCGGCAGGAATCCACCAGGCGGTCGATTCCGGCGCAATGGCGAACTCGGTCAGCTCGTCTTCGATGATCGCCTCGCGCAGGTTCGGCTGCTCGGGGAACACGTAGCGGAAGCCCAGTCCATCGTCGTAGACGCGGAACACCACATCCAGCCGGCGCTTGCTGCCGGTGGTCTCGGCCAGCTGCACGGTCAGCTCGTTGAAGTGGTTGCGGGTGAGCCGACGTTCGCCCCAGGGTTGTTCCCAGCTGTCATCGACGCTGCGTTGCTGCTGGCCGAGTAGGGTGAAATCACGGTCCAGGCGGCCGTCGCGCAGGGCGAAGCCAAGCTTGGAATCCTCCACCACGGTCTCGCCGAAACGCTCGACGCGGTAGCGGGCGGTGCCGCCGTCCAGCACCAGGCTGGCCTTGAGCACCTTGCCCGGCGATTCGACACTGACGACCTGCGGCGCGGCCTGCGCCAACGCGGCCATTGCCAGCAACGCCAGGCCGAACACGAGCGCGAGCATGGGCCGTACAGCAGTGGGTGACATCGGCATTTCCCCTCCCAAGGCGCCGTTGGCAGACCCGGACCATAAGCCAGTGCGACAGGTACGCTACCGCACGACGCCATGAATACGTATGCAGCCGGACGCAGCCGACAGCCCCGCGTCTACCATGGGGCCAAGGCACCTTGAGGGAGGCGCCGTGCCCGCCCGTCGGCAACGATGGTGCGGACCTACAACGCGTGCAGAGAGGGAGGGAGGCCGACGGGCGCAAGCCGGTCCGCCGCTTCGATGCTGAAGATCATTTGCCTGACCGCTGCCCTGGGGGCAGCGCTGGGTTCGACCGCGCAGGCGGCCGACCTGCAATTCCACGGCCGCCAGGCGCGCGCCGAAGCCGCTGCCGGCGGCAGCTTCGTGCTGCATGCGCCGAAGGGCGCAGTGCAGATCGCAGCCGCACCGATGCGCAGCCAGACCGGCAGCGTGATGTTCGATGCGCTGTTCGCGCTGGCCCAGCAGGAGATGGACCAGGATCGCGTGGATGCGATCCGCGATCCTGCATTCGACGAGGGCCGACCGGTACCGTGCGAATGCTTCCAGACCGGTGCGCGCTGGCCCTATGTGTGGACCCGCGATGTCAGCTTCGCCGCCGACCTGGCACTGGCACGGCTGGACCCGAAGCGCACCCGGCAATCGCTGCAATTCAAGCTGTCGGCCGCGCGCGATGGGCATACGCCCGGCCTGTTCGTCGCGCAGGACACCGGGTCCGGCGGCAGCTGGCCGATCAGCAGCGACCGCGTGGTGTGGTTCCTGGCTGCACGTCATCTGCTGGACGATCCCGCGTTTGCCGACCAGGTCTGGCAGGCGCTGCAGAGCACGCTGGCGCAGGACCGTGCGATGGTGTTCGACGCGCAGATGGGCCTGTACCGCGGCGAGACCTCGTTCCTCGATTGGCGCGAGCAGACCTATCCGGACTGGACGCGCGAGGACGTACGCTTCATTGGTGATTCGTACGCACTGTCCACCAACGTGCTGCACTACCAGGCGCTGCGCCTGGCCGAACGCCTGGCCGGCCAGCGGGGCGATGCCCGCGCGGCGGATTACAGGGCATGGGCCGATGCGCTGGCAGGGCAGATCGATGCGCGCTTCTGGCGCGAGGATATCGGCCAGTACATGAGCTACATCGGCGAAGCCGCGCACCCGGTGCCGTACGCCAAGGTCGATCTGCTCGGCCTGTCGCTCGGCATCCTCGCCGACGTGTTGCCGGCCGAACGCGCGCGCCGCGCGCTGGCGACGTACCCGATGGGGCCGGCCGGCAGCCCGGTGGTCTGGCCGCAGGAAGCGCAGCAGCCGATCTATCACAACCGCGCGATCTGGCCATTCGTCAGCGCCTACTCGCTGCGTGCCGCGCGCCAGCTGGACGATGCGCCGCGCATTGCCGCCGAGATCCGTTCGCTGATGCAGGGCGCGGCGCTGGCCGGTTCCAACATGGAGAACTACGAACTGGTCAGCCAGGCCGTGCATGTCGATGAAGGCAAGCTCAGTGGGCCGGTGGTCAACTCCGAGCGCCAGCTGTGGTCGGTGGCCGGGTATCTGTCGATGGTGATCGAGGGCGTGTTCGGCGTGCAGGACGATGGCCGCATGCAACCCAAGCTGCCGGCGGTACTGGTGCCGGAGTTGTTCGGCACGCAGCGTCGCATCAGCCTGGAAGCCGACGGCAAGCGCTACGTGCTGGAGCGCCCGGCGTCGCTGGGGGCTGGCCTGCTGGTAGCCGGCAGCACGCAGACCCACGGCAACACGACCACGGTGCAGCTGGTGGCCGCACCGGCCGCGGCGGGAGGCCGCGGCATGACCGCCGATGCCAATGCCCGTGCGCCGGCCACGCCGCCTGCACCGCAGGCCACGCGCGCCGGCGCCGGCTGGATCGTGCCGGTGGCGGCCGGTCAGCGGCTGTGGAAGGACGGTAAGCAGGTCGCCGCCAGCAATGGCCAGGTGCACGTCAGCGACGATGGCCTGCAGCATTGCCTCAGCCTGACCCGGCGCGAGGGTGCGCTGGAATCGCTGCACGGCCCGACGGTCTGTGTCGGGCCGCAGCAGTTGTTGCAGGGCGAGCAGCGCTTGCAGTTCACTTCGGCCAACGCCGGGCGGGTGCGCCTGCGCCTGCAGTACAGCAACCCGAACGGGCCGATCAACACCGGCGTCACCGCGGCGGTGAAGCAGCTGGTGCTGCACTGCCCGGGCCAGCCTATGCAGAAGCAGACGGTCACGCTGCCACACAGCGTGGCCGTACAGGATTCGACCTCGGCTACGTTCACGGTGCCCAAGGGGCAGTGCATGGTCACGCTTGAAGAGGGCTTCAACATGAGCGCGCTGCAGCACTTCGCGCACTACACCGGGGGCAAGGGCGGCCGCGAGGGCGTGCTCAACCAGGCCCAGGTGCAGGCGCTGAAGGTCGCCCAGGTGGCAACGGAAGAGGAAGCACGATGAACCGTCCTGCCAAGCCGCAGCTGTCGTTCTGGCAGATCTGGAACATGTGTTTCGGCTTCCTCGGCATCCAGTTCGGGTTCGCCCTGCAGAATGCCAATGCCAGCCGCATCTTCGAGACCCTGGGCGCGGACATGGACGCGGTGCCGGGGCTGTGGATCGCCGCACCGCTGACCGGCCTGCTGGTGCAGCCGGTGATCGGCTACCTGTCCGACCGCACCTGGACGCGCTGGGGCCGCCGCCGTCCGTTCTTCATGATCGGTGCGGTGCTGACCACGCTGGCCCTGCTGGTGATGCCGAACTCGCCCACGCTGTGGATCGCCGCCGGCACGTTGTGGGTGCTGGATGCTTCGATCAACGTATCGATGGAACCGTTCCGCGCCTTTGTCGGTGACCAGCTGGCACCGCGGCAGCGGCCGGCGGGTTACGCGACGCAGAGTTTCTTCATCGGCGTCGGCGCCATCGTGGCCAGCTTCCTGCCATTCATCCTGGCCCACTTCGGCGTGGCCAATACGGCCGTCGCTGGTGAAGTGCCGGATACGGTGCGCTATGCGTTCTACTTCGGCGCAGTGGTGCTGCTGGCGGCGATCACCTGGACGGTGCTCAGCACCCGCGAGTATTCCCCGGCGGAACTGGCCGGCTTCGAGGATGCCGAGCCACCGGCGCACCATGCCGGCACCGCAGTCATCGGGCCCGCATCGTGGGGCCAGGTGGCCCTGTGGCTGGGAATCGGCGTGCTGCTGGCGCTGCTGATTGCCTGGCGCCAGGGCGACAAGATGCTGTACGTGCTGGCCGGCCTGTGCGCCGGCTACGGCCTGCTGCTGGCACTGGCGCGCGCGTTGCCGGGCACGCACATGCTGGCGGCCATCGTCGGCGACCTGCGCGCGATGCCGGTGACCATGCGTCGGCTGGCGTGGGTGCAGTTCTTCTCGTGGTTCGCGTTGTTTGCGATGTGGATCTACACCACCGCCGCGGTGGCCGGTACCCACTTCGGTTCGACCGATCCGCAGTCGGTGGCCTACAACGAAGGCGCCAACTGGGTGGGCGTGCTGTTTGGTGCCTACAACGGTTTCGCCGCGCTGGCTGCGGTACTGATCCCGCCGATGGTGCGGATGATCGGCCTGCGCTGGAGCCACCTGGTCAATCTGTGGCTGGGCGGTGCCGGGCTGGTCTCGCTGATGTTCATCCGCGATCCACACTGGCTGCTGCTGTCGATGGTCGGCGTCGGCTTCGCCTGGGCATCGATCCTGTCGCTGCCCTATGCGTTGCTGTCCGACAGTGTGCCCGCGTCGAAGATGGGCGTGTACATGGGCATCTTCAATTTCTTCATCGTGATCCCGCAGCTGGTCGCGGCCAGTGCGCTCGGCTTTGCCCTGCGTACCTGGCTGGGTGGCCAGCCAATGCATGTGCTGGTGCTGGGTGGCTGCAGCCTGTTCGTCGCCGGCCTGTGCGTGCTGCGGGTCCCGTCCCGTCCGGAGGTGGTGTGATGCGTGGTGCGCTGTCTGTTGCTGTTTCCCTGGTGCTGCTGGCCGGCCATGCGGCGGCTGCGCCGCGCCCGGATTACGTGGGTACCACCGAGCCGTTCGCCAGCGATGCGGTGTACTTCGTGGTCACCGACCGTTTCGTCAACGGCGACCCGTCCAACGATCATCGCGACCAGGGCGGCACGCATCGTACCTTCGATATCCCGGTGCCGTGCCCGGACAAGGTGGACGGCAACATCGGCTATCTCGGCGGTGATTTCCGCGGCGTGCTCGACAATGCGCAGTACATCCGCAATCTTGGCTTCGGCGCAGTGTGGATCACGCCGATCGTCGACAACCCCGATGAAGCCTTCACCGGCAGCAAGCCGATCAGCTGCACCAGCACGCTGACCGACCGTGGCAAGACCGGCTACCACGGCTACTGGGGCATCAACTTCTACAAACTTGATGAGCACCTCCCCAGCAAGGACCTGGACTTCGCAGGGTTGACCAGGGGACTGCACGGCGCAGGCTTGAAAGTGGTGCTGGACATCGTCGGCAACCATGGCTCGCCGGCCTGGACCATGCCGACGCGGCAGCCGCAGTTCGGCCAGATCTTCGACAAGGACGGAAAGCTGATCGCCGACCACCAGAACCTGCCGCCGCAGAAGCTGGACCCGAAGCACAATCCGCTGCATGCGTTCTACAACAGCATCGGCCCGGTCGACAGCAAGGACGGTTCGATCTTCGATGGCAATCTCGCCGAGCTGTCCGACTTCAACCAGGACAACCCGGCAGTGATGGACTACCTGGTGGGCGCCTACCTGCAGTGGACCGCGCAGGGCGTGGACGCGCTGCGCATCGACACCATCGGCTGGCTGCCGCATCCGTGGTGGCATGCCTTCGTCAAGCGCATCCGCGCCGAGCATCCTGGCATGTTCATGTTCGGCGAAGCGTTCGATTACGATGCCGCGCGCATTGCCGAGCACACCTGGCCGGCCAACGCCAACGTCAGCGTGCTGGACTTCCCGCTCCGCGGTGCCCTGGAACAGACCTTTGGCACCGCAGGAAAGGGCTTTGAGACGCTGGCCGAGCCGCTGCACCTGAGCGGCGGGCCGTACGCCAATCCGTACGAGCTGATGAGTTTCTACGACAACCACGACATGCCGCGCCTGCAGGCCAGCGACAACGGCTTCATCGACGCGCACAACTGGCTGTTCACCGCACGCGGCATCCCGGTGGTCTATTACGGTTCGGAAACCGGCTTCATGCGTGGCCGCGCCGAGCACGCCGGCAACCGTGCCTACTTTGGCCAGCCGCGCGTGGATGCCGCGCCGCAGAGCCCGATCTTCGCGCCGCTGCAGCGCATCGCCCGACTGCGTGAGGCCACCCCGGCCCTGCAGCGCGGCCTGCAGGTCAACGAGCGCCTGCAAGACGACGAGGCGGTGTTCTTCCGCGTGCTGCAGCACGGCGACGTGGCGCAGACCGCGCTGGTGCTGCTGAACAAGGGCGACCGAGCCAAGGCCTTCAGCGTGACGCGCTTCGTTCAGGCCGGTCGCTGGCGCGATGCGCTGGACGGCGGCGAGCTGAAGGTGAAGGAGGCGCTGACCGCGGAAGTGCCGGCGCACGGGGTGAAGGTCTATGTGCTGGAGGCTGCCGTACAGCAGCCGGCGCTGCAGGCCGAGCTGGACAAGGCGATGGCCGACCAGCGGGCACGGGACCAGCGGCTGGGGCGGTAGTGCCGGCCGGCTGGCCGACCCCCGGATTCCTGGCGCCTGCCTACCGCTCTGGTGGGCGCCAACCTTGGTTGGCACGCTTCTCGAGCAGTCGAGCAAGCTCGACTCTACAATAGCCCCCTCCCGCAGCCTGCCGTACCGCCATGACCGACCTCGCCCCGCAGACCCCGATCGAAACCCTGCTGAAGGCGGCGATGGACGGGGCGGTGCCGATCCGCGCTTTCATGGAGGCCTTCGTCGCCTCCGAGGTGGTGCTGTTGACCGGCAGCCTGGTCACCCCCGACGGCAGCGGCTTCGACCCGCTGCTGTTCGACAAGCAGGGCACCCTGCACGTAGCCGTTTTCACCGATCCGTCGCGGGTCGGCATCTACAGCCAGCAGGCACCGCACCAGATCCGCTGGCTGATGCTGGACGTGCTGCGCCGCGTGCCGGGTGGCTACGGCGTGGTGATCAACCCGGGCACCCCGCTGGGCTTCGAAATTTCGCCCAGCGGCGTCGGCGAGATCCTGAAGGATTTCGCGCAGGGCTGAATCGCCGCTGCGCATTCTGTAGAGTCGAGCCATGCTCGACTGCATTTCGCGAAATACCGGATGAGTCGAGCATGGCTCGACACTACAGAACGCTTCCCCATCAAGGCATGGCCATGGAATTCAGGGTATTACCCGCCGGGGCACCGGAACGGCAGCAGTTGGCGCAGTGGTATCACGCGCAATGGGGCCGCGACGCCGGCCTGTCTCTGGAACAGGAACTGCAACGGCTCAACCCAGTGCAGGATGCCGACGGCTTCCCGCATCTGATCGCCGCCTTCGATGGCGGCCAGTTGGTCGGCGCAGTGCAGCTCAAACGCCGCGAGATGCAGGCCTTCCCGCAGTACGAGCACTGGCTGGGGAGTGTGTTCGTGGCCGAAAGCCATCGTGGTCGCGGGTTGGCCAGCGGTTTGGTTGAACAGGCTGTGACGCAGGCCGCGCAGATGGGGGTTTGCGAGCTGTACCTGCAGACCGAGGCCCTGGATGGTGGCCTGTATTCGCGGCTGGGTTGGATGCCCCTGCAGGAAGCCGACAACCGCAACTATCGCGTACTGGTGATGGTGCGGACGCTGTCTTCATGAGCATGCACGCGGCGCGCCATTCCAGTTCCGCACTGATCTTCCTGGTCACGGCCATCGTTGCTGCGCTGGTGTCCATGCCCCTGCTGCGCGCAGTGGGCATGGTGCTATGGCCGGTGTTCGTCATTGCCTGGTTGATCAACCTGGGCGCGGCCTGGCATCTGGCGCAATGGGCGCGCCAGCAGGGACGCTCGGCCTGGGCGTTCGGCTTGCCGGCGGCGCTCGGCACCGTTGCCTCGATCGTGGTCTTCGTGCTGCTGGCGGTGTTGGGGCCGAAGCCCCCGGTGCGCTGAACCTTCGCGGCTCTCGTCGACAGCATGCCTCGGCACTAAAGTTTCCACGCGGAGCGCCGGCACGGGGGCCGGCGCTCGATCACCTCACAACGTCACCTTGCGCCGGTTGTCACTGCTCACCCGGTCGATCAGCTTGTTGTACGGGTCGAAGCCCGCCTCATCCGGCTTCCCGTCCACGGTCACGGTGATTTTCGGCGCGGCGCCGGTGATGTGGTGGCGCTGCAGGTACAGCACTTTCTGGTCGCGTTCCTTGCCCGAAGGCCCGTTGGCGAACACGCCGATCTCGACCCAGTCATCCATCGTGCCGTCGCTTTCCTTGCCCCTGCCATCGGCGTACTGCTTGGCCGCGTGCAGGTCCAGGGTCACGTCGTAGCGACCGTCATCGCGCTTGCGCGCACTGGCGGCCATCACCCGGTTGTCGTAGAAACTGATTTTCTCGAACAGGTCGGTGACCAGCTGCTGGCGGTCGGCCGGGGTCTCGGCACGGATGTAGCCCAGCAGTTCGCGCGAGGTGGTGTAGGGCGGCTGCTGGAACCCCTTGTCCTGCAGGAAACGCTTCAACGCGCGGTTCAGGGCCTGCTCGCCGATTTCCTCGCGCAGCCGGTAGAACACCAGCGAACCCTTCTGGTAATGGATGTACTGCTGGTTCTCCACGCGCTCCAGCGGCTGCTCTTCGATGGCTTCGCCACCACGCCCGGACAGGTAGCCATCCAGTTCGCGCTTGAGGAACTGGCGCATCTGCTGGCGGCCGTACTCCTGCTCCATCACCATCAGCGCCGAGTACTGCGACAGCGATTCGGAAAGGACCGTTGCGCCCTGCACGTTGGCACCGATCACCTGGTGCGCCCACCACTGGTGGGCGATCTCGTGCGCGGTGACGTAGAACACGTAGTCCACCTTGTCCGGATCACGCAGGTCGGCGATGAAGCCGATGGCCTCGGAGTAGGGGATGGTGTTGGCGAACGACTGCGCGAAGCGGGCATAGCCCGGGAACTCGATGATGCGTACCTGGCGGTGCTGGTAGGGCGTGAAGTTGGCCTCGTAGTAGGCCAGCGATTTCTGCACCGCTTCGATCATCCGGTCCACGTTGTAGCCGTGCGCCGGGTCGAAGTAGACCTCCACCGGGATGTCCTTGTACGTTGCCTTGCGCACCTCCCAGCGTGCCGACAGGTAGGCATAGAAGTTCAGCATCGGCCGGTCCATGGCATAGCTGAAGCAGCGCCGGCCGTTCACTGAGGTCTCATGCTTCAGGTAGCCCGGCGACAGCGCGATCTGGTCCGGCGCGGTGCAGACCGTGGTACGGAAGTCGAGCCAGTCGGCATCATTGGAGATGTAGGTGTTGGCACGTGCGGCTTGGTCTTCCAGCCTGGGCATGCGCCGCGGTTCGCCGAGGTCGCGTTTGCGGCGCTCGTTGCGATCGCTGATCTCGGCACCTTCGTTGTAACCGAACGAGGGCAGTACGCGGCTGTTGAAGAAAGTTCCGTTGTCGACGATGTTGCTCGGCGCCTGGCCGGCAGTGATGCCGTTGGGTTTCTGCACCACCCGGAAGTGGACGTTGCGGCTTTCACCCGGTTGCAGTGGCGTGGCCAGACGGTAGATGCGGTAGCCAAGATCGGCGTCGTGCATCGACAAGGTCTGCCCACCCAGGTCAACCGCGACCAGCTGCTTGTCATCGCCCATCGAGACATGCACGTCCTGGATCGGCACGGCATGCGTGTTGCGCACCGTCCAGTTCGCATCGATCACCATCGACTGCGATTCCGGGAACAGGTCCACGCGGTTGTCCACCGCCACGATGCGCGGCTGCGGCAGGTTCCGGTACTTCGACAGTTCACGCTCATAGCGCGCCTGCAGATCCAGCTGCTGGTCGGGCGATATGAATTCGTTGCGGATGTTGGTGCTCCAGTACAGCCAGCCGCCCACGCCGATGAAGGCCAGCGCCGCCAGCCCGGCAAGCGCGCCGGTGGGGCCGCGCAGGCGACGACCGGCCAAGGCCAGGCGCTGACGCAGGCCCTGGCTGACGCCGCGCACCCAGAACGCAGAGGCCAGGCACATCAGGGTCAGCAGGAACAGTGCCCAGTAGCCCTGGAACGCCAGCTGGCCGGTCAGGAAGTGGCCGTAGCCATTCATGTCCGAATAAGGGGCGATCGGCCAGCTGCCGAAGTTGTAGATGTTCTGCGTGTAGTCGAGCATGCCCAGCACGCCCTGGCCGATCATCACCACGATCAGCAGCGCGTAGCCGACGAACTTGTTGTTGGTCAGTACCTGGAGCACCAGCGCCAGGCCTCCCATCAGGATGTAGACCACCGAATCCAGCGCCAGGCTGCGCAGGTACAGCAATGGCTCCAGATGGGTGTAGCCCTTGGCCAGCTGCACGCCCATCGCGGCCAGTGCGCCGGCTGCCTGGAAGCAGATGATCACCGCCAGCAGCGCAGTGAACTTGGCCAGCAGCGGCACCCAGTTCGGCACCGGCATGGCATCGGTCACTTCGTTGATGCGCGCACTGCGTTCCTTCCAGACCAGTTCGCCGGCGAAGAACAGCACGATGATCACCAGCAGCCAGCTGAAGGCACCCTGCAGGCCCATGATCATCTGCGAGGTGACCGGCCAGATCGAGGTGCCGTACAGGGTTTGCCGGAACAGCGCACTGGGCAGGAAGTTGGCCAGGCCCAGCACCAGCAGCACGATGAACGGCACGCTGCGCAGCACGCCGCCCGTGTCGAAACGCACCTGGCGCAGGAACTGTTGCCAGGCCGTGGTCGCGGTGAATGCCGGAACCACGCGTGGCAGGTCCGCGCGGGCGGGACGGACCGCGACGGCATCCGCAGCGGGCAGGGTAGGCTTGCGGCCCCATCGACGGCGGCCGCTGCCGCTGCGCTCGGTGCGGAACAGGGCAAACGTGGCGGCAAACAGCAGCGCGGCCACGCCCAGCCACAGCGCGCGGTTGGCCAGCAGGTAGCCAGCCAGTTCCGGAATGCCGCTGTTGCGTTCAGCGGTGGACCAGTAGCGGATGGTGCGGCCCAGCGCGCGCATGCCCAACGGCTCGCTCAGCACCGCGATCCACGTATTGTCGATGTCTCGCAGCAGGGCGGCGCTGGCGCCGAACAGCACCAGGTAGGCGACCAGGCCGATGTACACCCACAGGATCGAGCGGGTCAGTGCCGCCAGCAGTGAAAGCAGTGCGGTGGTGAACAGCAGGTTGGGAATGACGATGACCGCGAAGGTCCAGGCATAGCCCCGCCAGCTGATCGGCCCCATGCGCTCGGGATCGACCCAGGGCATGAACGGTGCCAGCCACAGGCCGAACGCGATCACGACGTAGACCAGCAACCCCGCAGCCAGCGCTGCCGCGATGCGGCCGGCCAGGTAGTCGCGACGCTTCACCGGGCTGGCGAAGATCAGTTCGGCGGTGCCGAGTTCGAAGTCACGCAGCAGCGCGTTGCTGACGAACAGGGCGGTGACCAGCATGCCGAGCAGGGTGAAGATGCCCAGCATCTGCGCGATCACCGTCGGCGCATTGCTGTGCACGTTGCCGGTGCCACCCCCTATCTGTACGGCATCGCTGGAGGCGGCGGCGAAGGCGAGCAGGGCGAACAGCCCGGCCAGCAGCCACAGCAGCGGAGAACGCAGCTGCTCGCGCAGCTCGAACCGGAAGAAGTTGAGGATCATGGCGCGCTCCGCTCAGGCCGCCGCGCGGGCACGGGCCTGCAGGCGCAGGCGCTGGAAGTACACGTCCTCGAGGTCGGGCGCCACCGCCGCGAAGCCGTCGCCGGGGTCGTTGGCGCTGTGCACGTGGATCACCGGGCGGCCACCCACCAGTCGCGTGGACAGCACCACGTAGCGCGCCTCATGGTCGGCCAGTTCCGAAGGATCGACCTGCTTGCGCCAGACCTGGTGCTGCAGCGCGTCGATCGCTTCGGCCGGGCGCCCGGTCAACAGCACCTGGCCCTTGTTCATGATCGCCATCGTCGGGCACAGGTCAGTCACGTCCTCGACGATGTGGGTGGACAGGATCACCGCCACGTTCTCGCCGATCGCCGCCAGCAGGTTGAGGAATCGGTTGCGCTCCTCCGGGTCGAGGCCGGCGGTGGGTTCATCGACGATCACCAGCCGCGGGTCGCCCAGCAGCGCCTGGGCAATGCCGAAGCGCTGGCGCATGCCGCCGGAGAACGTGCCGAGCTTGCGCTTGCGCGCATCCCACAGGTTCACCTGCTGCAGCAGCCCATCGACCACTTCGCGGCGCTGCGCACGCTGGGTCAGCCCCTTGAGTACGGCGAAATGCTCCAGCAGGTCCAGCGCGCTGACCTTTGGATACACGCCAAAATCCTGCGGCAGGTAGCCCAGCCGGCGGCGCACGGCGTCCTTGTCGCGCAGCACGTCGATCGGCGCTTCGCCGGGGATGCTGAGCGTGGCCGTGCCACTGTCGGCCTCCTGCAGGGTGGACAGTGTGCGCATCAGCGAGGACTTGCCCGCGCCGTTCGGGCCGAGCAGGCCGAACATGCCGCGCGGGATGTCCAGGCTGACGTTGTTGAGTGCGTGCACGCCGTTGGCGTACGTCTTGGACAGCGAATCGATCTTCAGCATGCGACGTACACCTTTCCCTGGGCGATGTCTGCGCGTTATCCGCGCATCCGCGTCCGTGCGCATCCGCCGTTGGTCATGGGGGGGGAATCCGGCTGTCGCGCGTTGGCAGGGCCAGTGGCCCTTCGCTGCCTACCCGCGCTGCGACGAATCGCGCACCACCAGCTTCACCGGGATGCTCTGGCTGTCCACCGGCTGCCGGCCGATCAGTGCCAGCAGGCGCTCCACCAGCAGCTGGCCGGCCTGCTTGGTGTCCTGCTGCACGGTGGTCAGCGCCGGCGACACCGAAGCCGCCAGCGGAATGTCGTCGAAGCCGGTGACCGCCACGTCCTGCGGCACCCGCAGCCCGGCCTCGCGCAGGGCCCGCATCGCACCGATGGCGATCAGGTCGCTGGCCGCGCAGATCGCGTCGATCGGTTCGCCGCGCGCCAGCAGCGCCTGGCAGGCCTGCTGGCCGGAAGCCTCGGTGGTGATGGCATCGTGCTGCAGCGCTGGCTCGGCGCTCAGGCCGCGCTCCTGCAGCGCCGCCACATGGCCGCGGTAGCGCTCCTGGAATTCGGGGTAATGGCTGGAGGCATGGCCGAGGAAGGCGATCCGGCGGCAGCCCTGCTGCAGCAGGTGGGTGGTGATGTCGTGCCCGCCCTGGAAGTTGTCGCTGCCGATCGACACGCCGGGCTGGCCGGGCAGGGCGGCGCCCCAGCGCACGAAGTGCGTACCCTGTTCGACCAGCCGCTGCAGGCGGTCGCGCGATTCGTGGTAGTCGCCGTAGCCCAGCAGGATGATGCCGTCGGCCTTGTTGCTGTCTTCGTAATCGGCCTGCCAATCGGTGGAGAGCTGCTGGAACGAGACCAACAGGTCCTGCCCGTGCAGGGCGCAGGCGCGGGTGATCGAGCCCAGCATCGAATGGAAGAACGGGTTGATCAGCGAATCGTCGTTGGTCGGGTCCTCGAAGAACAGCAGGGCCAGGGTGCCGGCATTGCGCAGGCGCAGGCTGGAGGCGTTCTTGTCGACCTTGTAGTTCAGCTCGCGGGCGATGCGCAGGATGCGCTCGCGGGTCTCGGCGTTGACCATCGGGCTGCCACGCAGGGCCCGCGACACGGTGGGCTGGGAGACCCCGGCCAGGTGGGCGATGTCCAGGGAGGTGGCTTTGCCTTTGATGATCATGGGGCTCGGAAGGGGCCGGGTGGAAGGTGCCTGGGCATGATGCCATGCGGTGGCTGCCGGCAGTCCTGGCCGGTCCAGGTTGTGGACACCACCAGGGTCGTGAGACGTTCAACGCCACAACCTGGAGGAGCCAGCGGGTGACCTTTCGCCTGTACCCGGATGTCCCGGACGATTTCGAGGCGCAGATCCGCATCCTTGCGCCAAGGGAGGGTGGGCGTCGCAGCCCGGCCCGGAACGGTATCCGCTGGGACTTCGCCTACGCCGATGACGTCGGGACACCCGAGCTGTTCATGATCTGGCCCGACTTCCGGCACGCTGAGGGCGACAGCTGGGCGACCGAGCTGCCGCTGCCGGTGGGAGAGTCCCTGTTGGCCGGCCTGACCGTGGTCAATGAGGTGCTGAGGGTGGGGCTGCACCGGGAGCGTATCCGGCCGGGCGTGCGCTTCCACTGCCATGAAGGGCCCAAGGTGGTGGCGGTGGGGGAGGTTACGCGGGTCACCGGCCTGCTGCTGGATCGCCCCCTGCTTCGTTGAGGCCGGTTCCGACCCGTATCGGCCGGATTCCCGACGGGCCGGGGGCGAAGGGAATGGTAAGATGCCTCGTTCCGATATCCCCCATTCGCAACCGTGGGAGGTCCAGCGTATCGGCACCCCGTCGGGTGTGCTATCACTGACCCAGCCCCGGACAACGGAAGAATCCATCTATGGCGCGCGGCATCAACAAAGTCATCCTGGTCGGCAATCTCGGCAACGACCCGGACGTGAAGTACACCCAGGGCGGCATGGCGATCACCCGCATCAGCCTGGCCACCACCAGCGTCCGCAAGGACAAGGATGGCAACCAGCAGGAGCGCACCGAATGGCACCGCGTGGTGTTCTTCGGCAAGCTTGGCGAGATCGCCGGCGAGTACCTGCGCAAGGGCAGCTCGGTCTACGTCGAAGGCAGCCTGCGTTACGACAAGTACACCGGCCAGGACGGCGTGGAGAAGTACTCCACCGATATCATCGCCGATGAAATGCAGATGCTGGGCGGCCGTGGTGAAGGCGGCGGCGGTGGCGGTGGCGGCAACTACGGCGGCGATCGCCCGCAGCGCCAGCAGGCGCCGCGCCAGGAGTACGGCGGCGGTGGCGGTGGCCAGCGCGGCGGCCAGGGCGGTGGCTATGGCAACCAGGGCGGCAACCAGGGCGGCGGCTACGGCAACCAGGGGGGCAACCAGCGTCCGCAGCCGCAGCAGGCTCCGCCGATGGACGACTTCGCCGACGACGATATTCCCTTCTGATCGGGTGCTCGCCTGCAGCAGAAAAGAAAGCCCCGCCATGCGGGGCTTTTCTTTTTTCGAGAGTCCTTCGCGGTTGTGCCGCGCAGCATTGAATTTCTTGCAGCGCAACTTGCAAACCGGCAATTTCCTCCCCTATGGTGCAATCGATTGCATTGCTGTGAATCGTTGCGTTTGATACCGGTTGGGAGGCCGGAAGGTGGATGTCCATCCATTCGATCAGACCGGCCCCGGCGACGGGCGTCACGCGGCGCGATGCGCTGCGCATGGCGGTTGCCGGGAGCATCGCCCTCGGCACCGCAGGTGTACTGCCTGCATTCGCCGCTACTGCACCGCTCAAGGGCCACCTGAAGCATTCCGTCGCGCGCTGGACCTTCCCGCAGTTGTCGGTGGCCCAGCTCTGCAGCACGGTGAAGGACATCGGCTTCGCCGCCATCGACCTGGTCGGCCCGGAGGACTGGCCGACGCTGAAGGCCCATGACGTGTACAGCTCGATGTGCAACGGCGCAGAGCTGGGCCTGACCCAGGGCTTTGCCGGCCGCCAGTTCCACGATCAACTGGTGGAGCGCTACACGCGGCACATCGATCTGGTCGCCGATGCCGGCTATCGCAATCTCATCTGCTTCTCCGGCAACCGCAACGGCATGGACCCGCAGGACGGCATGGCCAATGCCGAGGCCGGCCTCAAGCGCATCCTCGGCCATGCCGAGAAGCGCGGCGTGGTGCTGGTGATGGAGCTGCTGAATTCCAGGGTCGATCATCACGACTACCTGTGCGACCACTCCGCCTGGGGTGTGGAGCTGTGCCAGCGGCTTGGCTCGGACAACTTCGGCCTGCTCTACGACATCTACCACATGCAGATCATGGAGGGCGACATCATCGCCACCATCGGCAGGCATCACGCCTGCTTCAAGCATTACCACACCGCAGGCGTGCCTGGCCGGCACGAGATCGGAGACCAGCAGGAACTCCACTATCCGGCCATCTGCCGCGCGATCCGCGATACCGGTTTCGAGGGCTATCTGGCGCAGGAATTCATGCCTGCGGCGCCAGATCCCATCAACTCTCTGCGTGAGGCGATCCGCCTCTGCGACGTCTGAAACGATATCCACCCAGGTGAGAAACCCATGGCAGATAATCACTACGACGCCATCGTTGTTGGCTCGGGAATCAGTGGCGGTTGGGCGGCGAAGGAGCTGACCGAGAAGGGACTGAAGGTCCTGATGCTGGAACGCGGTCGCAACATCGAGCACGTCAAGGACTATGTGAACGCGATGAAGGAAGCGTGGGACTTCCCGCATCGCAACCGGCCCACCCAGGCGATGAGGGCCGACTTTCCTGTGCTGATGCGCGACTACGGCCTGGCCGAAAACCTGGAAGGGATGTGGGCCAACGAACAGGACTCGCCCTACATCGAGACCCAGCGCTTCGACTGGTTTCGTGGCTATCACGTCGGTGGCCGCTCATTGCTGTGGGGGCGGCAGAGCTATCGCTTCTCCGATCTGGATTTCGAGGCGAACCTGAAGGACGGCATCGCCACCGACTGGCCGATCCGCTACGCCGACATCGCGCCGTGGTACGACCATGTGGAGAAGTTCGCCGGCATCGCCGGCACGCGCGAAGGCCTGGACGTGTTGCCGGACGGCGAATTCCTGCCGCCGATCCCGTTGAACATCGTCGAGAAGGACGTGGCCGCACGGATCAAGAAAGCCTTCGGCGGCACCCGCCACATGATCCACTCGCGCACCGCCAACATCACCAAGCCGATGCCCGAGCAGGGTCGCGTCAACTGCCAGTACCGCAACAAGTGCATCCTGGGTTGTCCTTTCGGTGCCTATTTCTCGACCCAGGCGGCGACGCTGCCGGCGGCGATGAAGACCGGCAACCTGACGCTGCGGCCGTTCTCGATCGTCAAGGAAGTGCTCTACGACAAGGATCGCAAGCGTGCGCGCGGCGTGGAAGTCATCGATGCCGAGACCGGCCAGACCTACCAGTACACCGCCAAGGTGATCTTCCTCAACGCCTCCTCCTTCAACTCGACCTGGCTGCTGATGAACTCGGCCACCGATGTATGGGAGGGCGGCCTGGGTTCCTCGTCCGGCGAGCTGGGGCATAACGTGATGGACCATCATTTCGGAGCGGGTGCTTCCGGCCGCGTCGAGGGCTACGAAGACAAGTACTACTTCGGCCGTCGACCCTGCGGTTTCTATATTCCGCGGTTCCGTAACGTTGCCGCCGACAAGCGCGGTTACCTGCGCGGGTTCGGCTACCAGGGCGGCGCCAGCCGCACAGGCTGGTCGCGCGAGATCGCCGAGTTGAACATCGGTGCCGACCTGAAGGACGCGCTGACCGTGCCCGGTGACTGGCGCATCGGCATGACCGGGTTCGGTGAAATGCTGCCGCACCACGACAATACGATCCGCCTGGACCGCGAGCGCAAGGACAAGTGGGGACTGCCGGTGCTGGCGATGGACGTTGCCATGCGCGCCAATGAACTGGCGATGCGCAAGGACATGGCCGCCGATGCCGCCGAGATGCTGGAGGCGGCCGGGGTCAAGGACGTGAAGATGCACGACAACGACTACGCGCCGGGCAAGGGCATCCATGAAATGGGAACCGCGCGCATGGGCCGTGATCGGAAGAGCTCGGTATTGAACCAGCACAACCAGGTGTGGGATGCACCCAACGTCTATGTCACCGACGGTGCCTGCATGACCTCCAGCGCGTGCGTGAATCCGTCGCTGACCTACATGGCGCTGACAGCCCGCGCCGCCGACCATGCCGTGCGCGAACTGAAAGCGGGGAACCTCTGATGGATCGTCGCGAACTGCTGAAGATGATCGTTGCTGCCACGGGTGCGGCCATGGTCGGTCTGCCGGCGCTGGTACAGGGCAAGGCACCGGCTGCCGGGGCGATGCCTGCCTTCTCCGACGCCGATATCGCCTTGCTGGACGAGATCGCCGAGACCATCCTGCCACGGACGAAAACACCGGGAGCGAAGGATGCCGGTGCGGGTCCGTTCATGGCGACCTTCGTTGCCGACTGCTACACCGCCCGGCAGCAGGCGACGTTCCGCGCCGGCCTCTCCGACATCGACGCGCGCTCCGGTGGCCGCTTCGCATCGCTCACGCCAGACGCCCGTAACACGCTGCTGCGCACGCTGGATGCAGAAGCAAAGGCACGCACGGCCGAGGTGACCGAGACGGGCACTCCGGAAGAGGGCGAGGCGATGCCGCATTACTTCACGATGCTCAAGCAGCTGGCCATCTTCGGCTTCTTCACTTCGAAGGTGGGCGCGACTGAAGTGCTGCACTACGTTGCGGTACCGGGTCGCTACGATGGCGACCTGGCCTATGTTGCCGGCACGCCTGCATGGGGGACCAGCTGATGGAGCGCTGCATGATGATCAAGCCGCTGCTGATCGCGGCCGGTGTACTGGCCGCCGGTTCCGTGTTCGCACAGGAGGGCGCCGACCCTGCGCGCGATCCGAAGAAGACCGAGGTGTGGACGCCGGTGCCTGCAACCGTGGCCACGCCGCCAGGCAAGGCGCCGTCCGACGCCATCGTATTGTTCGATGGCAAGGATGTCTCGGCCTGGGAGTCCGAGCAGGGTGGGCGCGTGCCCTGGAAGGTTGCTGATGGCGCGATGACTGTCGTGCCCGGCAGCAAAGGCATTCGCACAAGGCAACGCTTCTGCGATGTCCAGCTGCATGTCGAATGGCGCACCCCAACCGACACGAAGGGTTTCGACGGGCAGAACCGCGGCAACAGCGGCATCTTCCTGCAGGAGCTGTATGAGCTGCAGGTGCTGGACAGCTACAACAATCCGACCTATGCCAACGGCCAGGCGGGCTCGATCTACAAGCAGGCCATGCCGCTGGTGAATGCCTCGCGCGCGCCGGGCCAGTGGCAGGCCTACGACATCCTCTGGAAGGCACCGCGCTTCTCGGCGGGCGGAGGGCTGGTGTCGCCCGCGCGCATCACGGTGCTGCACAACGGCGTGCTGGTGCAGGACGACACCGTGCTGGCGGGAAAGACCGAGTACATCGGTGCACCTTCCTATGCGCCACACGCGTGCGCACCGCTCTATCTGCAGGAACATGATTCCAGGGTCAGCTACCGCAACATCTGGGTGCGCGAACTGTAGTGGCATACGGCCGGCGTGGTCGCCGGCCGCTTACTTCGCCAGGTAGCTGGCGATGTCGTTGATCTCCTGCTGCGAGAGCTGGGAGAAGGGCGGCATCAGCCCACCGCCCTTGCTGATCTTTTCCTTGATCTGCGCCGGTGCCATGCGCTTGCCGATGTCGGTGAGCGCCGGGAAGGCGCCCGGCATGCCCGCACGATCGGCGCCGTGGCAGGCCACGCAGTTCGCGGTGTAGAGCTTTGCACCCGCAGCCGGGTCGTCCTTGCACCAGGCGGACGTTGCGGAGCCCAGCCCGCCCAGGGCCACGGCCATTGCCAGGATCATTTTCATGTGGGGCTCCTTCATGCGTCAGGGCTGCGCACGGGCGGGCGCATTGACGGTCAGATGTTCACGCAGGTAGTCCGCGCCGGTCTGGATGACCTTGGCCGGATCGCGCGGTTGGTCATGTTCGACGATGTACCAGTGCACGCCAGCGGCCGCTGCGGCCGGCAGGATCGCGTTCCAGTCCAGCACGCCCTGGCCGACCGCGGCGAATCCGCCCTCGTCTTCGGCCTGGCCCTTGGGGGCATTGTCCTTGGCGTGAACCGCGAAGACATGCCCGCGGAACCTGCCCAGCATCACCGCAGGGTCCAGGCCTGCACGCGCGACCCAGGCCAGGTCCAGCTCGGTCTGCAGGTCGGGACCGGCGGCGGCGAACAGCAGTTCCAGTCCCGTCCTGCCGTTGAAGTCGACCAGCTCGAAGTCGTGGTTGTGGTAGGCCAGGTACATGCCCTTGGCCCGCACCTGTTTGGCGATGCGGCCCAGTTCCTGGCCCAGTGCGGTCCAGCCTGCGGCATCGGCCGGCCGGTCCTTCTGGTCCAGGTAGGGCACCACCAGCGTGCTGTTGCCGATCGCGCGGTTGAAGGTCACTACGCCGTCCAGGTTGTTGCGCAGCTCGGCCAATGGCACGTGCGACGAAATGGCCCTGATCGAATAGCGGTCCAGCAGCTGCTTGAGGTCCGCCGCGCTGGTGTTCTGCGTGCCGACCGTTTCCACCGCATGCACGCCCGCGTCGTGGACGATCTTCAACTGCTGCTCGAGCGAGCCGGCGTTGCGCAGGGTGTACATCTGCACCGCGATCGGCTTCTGCGTGCTTGCCACTTCGCCCGCGAAGGCGGGCAGGGCAGCGAGCAGCAGCAGGACGAGGCCTGCGGTTCTACGGACAGGGGCTTTCATCAAGAGATCCTCCCGGGTTTCAAGCGATGGTGGTCCAGGCGCGTGTCCTGGCCGATGTGATGACACGGTCGACGATCAGCGCCGAGCGCAGGCCATCGTCGAAGGTAGGCAGCCCCTCGGGCCGCTCGCCGTTGATGGCGCGATAGGTGTCGGCGACAAAGGCCTCGAAGCACTGGGCGTAACCCTGTGCGTGCCCGGCCGGCAACACCGACAACCGGCGCTGTTCGGCACTGCCGGCTCCCGGCCCACGCACGAAGGTCTCTTCGCGCTGGTCGGGCCACCCGATCCACAGCCGCTCGGCATCTTCCTGGTTGAACGCCACGCTGGCCCGGGCGCCATCGATCTCGAACCAGAGACGATTGCGGCGTCCGGCAGAGACCTGGCTGACGGTCAGTGATGCCAGCGTGCCGTTGCCGGTGCGGAACATCGACGCCGCCACGTCCTCGCTGGCGACCGCCTGCATCGCACCGCCGGCTGCCGGGGTGCTGAAACTCTGCGCGCCGGAGGCGCTGCGCTCGGCGATCACCGTGTCGAACGCCGCGCTGACCTCGGCGAAGCGCTCGCCGCTGACCCATTCCACCAGGTCACACCAGTGCGAACCGATGTCGGCGAACACGCGCGAGGTGCCGCCCAGTGCGGGATCGACGCGCCAGTTGTTGCTGGCCGGGTCCAGCAGCCAGTCCTGCAGGTAGCTGCCATGGATGAGGTGTAGTGGCCCGATGTCGCCTGCGGCGATACGCGCGCGCGCCTCGCGCACCACCGGGTGGTAGCGGTAGACGAAGGGAACCGTGGCCACCAGCCCGCTCGAGCTGGCCAGTGCGGCCAGCGCCTGCGCGTCGTCCAGCGTGGTTGCCAGCGGCTTCTCGCAGACCACGTGCTTGCCGGCCCGCAGTGCAGCTTCGGCCATGGCCCGATGCAGGTGGTTGGGCGTGCAGACGTGCACGACCTGCACCTGCGGGTCGGCCACCACCTCCTCGATATCGCGATAGCCGCGCGGGACACCCCACGCCTGCGCTACCTCGGCGGCGCGCTGCGCGGAAGAGGCGGCCACGCCACGGATGTCGGCACCGGCCAGCAAGGCGGCGCGACGATGCACGGCCGCGATCATGCCGGTACCGATGATGGCGATTCCAGGCTTGGGCATCGGCTGCAGTCCTCAGTGCGTGGACGCTGCGGCCGCAACCACCGGCCGGTCGCGGAACAGCAGCAGGAAGGCGATCAGCACGATGAGTGCGACGCCGGCCGGGAACAGCCAGATCTGCTGCCAGTCGGGCCCTGCGGCGGTGGTGTAGTGCTCCACCACCGCGCCGGACAGGAAGGTGCCGATCAGCATGCCCACGCCATAGGTGGCCAGGGTGATGAAGCCCTGCGCACTGCTGCGTGCGTCGGGGCCGGCATGGGCATCGGTGTAGATCTGGCCGGTGACGAAGAAGAAGTCGTAGCAGATGCCATGCAGCACGATGCCGATCACCAGCAGCGAGAAGCCACTGCCGGCATCGCCAAAGGCGAACATGCCGTAGCGCACGACCCACGCTGCCATGCCCACCGCCAGCATCGTCTTGACCCCCAGCCGCACGAACAGGAACGGCATGGCCAGCATCAGCAGCACTTCCGAAACCTGGCCCAGCGACTGCAGGCCCGCGGCGCCGCGCACGCCCAGATCGTTGAGATAGGGGTTGGTGAAGTTGTAGTAGAACGAGAGCGGGATGCAGATGGCGATGGAGGCCAGGAAGAACACCAGATAGGAGCGCGACTTCAGCAGCCGCAGTGAATCCAGCCCGAGGATCTGACCCAGCCCGGCGTCGCGCTGCCGGGCCAGCGGCGGCGTGTGTGGCAGGGTGAAGGCATACAGGCCAAGCAGAAGCGACGCCAGCGCGGCCATCTGGAAGGTCAGCTCGAGCCGGTGTGCCTGCTCCCAGCCCATCCAGCCGATCAGCACGCCGGCGATGATCCAGCCGATACTGCCGGCTACGCGCACCAGCGGGAACTGCTTTTCAGGCGATTGCATGTGCCGCATCGCCACGCTGTTGGCCAGTGCCAGCGTCGGCATGAACAGCAGCATGTAGCCCATGACGCAGGCGGAGAATGTGGTGAAGTCTGTCGCGGTGGACGCCAGCCACAGCAGCACCGCACCGGCCAGGTGCAGGACCGCGAGGATGCGCTGCGCCGCGAAGTAGCGATCGGCGATCAGCCCGACCAGGAAGGGCGCGACGATGGCACCGATCGACTGGCTGAGGAAGGCGGTCGCGACCTGGCTTGCACTGGCCTGCAGCGGGCCCTGCACCAGGTACGTGCCCAGGGTGACGAACCACGCTCCCCAGATGAAGAACTGCAGAAACATCATCGCGCCCAAGCGCGACATGGCGTGCGTCATGGCTTGCCCTCCCGGGGCGGTAATGACTCAGATTCCCAGCATGCGGTGCAGTGAAGCGGCGTCGGTGCCGCTGTCGGCGAAATCATCGAAGGCGCGTTCGGTCACGTGGATGATGTGGTCGCGGATGAAGGCAGCGCCTTCGCGCGCGCCGTCCTCCGGGTGTTTCAGGCAGCACTCCCACTCCAGCACCGCCCAGCCGGGAAAGTCGTACTGCGCCATTTTCGAAAAGATCGCCTTGAAGTCGATCTGGCCATCGCCGAGCGAGCGGAACCGGCCCGGACGATCGATCCAGTCCTGGTAGCCGCCATACACGCCGCTGCGGGCGCTCGCACGGTACTCGGCGTCCTTGACGTGGAAGATGCCGATGCGGTCGTGATAGCGGTCGATGAAGCCCAGGTAGTCCATCTGCTGCAGTAGCAGGTGGCTGGGGTCATACAGGATCTTCGCCCGCGGGTGATGATCCACCACGTCGAGGAAGCGCTCGAAGGTGGCGCCGTCGTGCAGGTCTTCGCCGGGGTGGATCTCGAAGCACAGGTCCACGCCGCAGGCGTCGAACGCATCCAGGATCGGGCGCCAGCGGCGGCCGAGTTCGGCGAAGGCTTCGTCCACCAGGCCGGGCGGGCGCTGCGGCCAGGGATAGAAGTACGGCCAGGCCAGCGCACCGGAAAAGGTGGCGTGCGCGGTCAGTCCCAGATGCTGGCTGGCTTTGGCCGCCAGCATCAGCTGATCGACCGCCCAGGCCTGGCGGGCGGCGGGGTTGCCGTGCACCGCAGGCGGTGCGAAGCCGTCAAAGAGGCTGTCATAGGCGGGGTGGACGGCGACCAGCTGTCCCTGCAGATGGGTCGACAGTTCGGTGATCTGCACACCGTGTCCGGCCAGCATGCCGGCAACATCATCGCAGTAGGCCTGGCTGTGTGCTGCTTGGGCCAGATCGAACAGGTGGGGCGCCGTGGTGGGTACTTGTACGCCAGAATAGCCCAGCCCCGCGGCCCATCCGGCCAACGTGTCCAGCCGATCAAAAGGAGCTTTGTCGCCGATGAACTGCGCCAGGAACAGCGCTGGACCCTTGAGCGTCTTCAAGATGATTCGCCCTCGATGCAATCGATTGCATTACCCTAGCATGGGCCTCCCGCAGACCCGTTGTGCAGTGCACAGCGGAAATAAGAGCTGAAACCATGGCAACCATCTACGACATCGCCAAGCACGTGGGCGTCTCTGCCGGCACGGTGTCGCGGGCGCTCTCCCGGCCGGACAAGGTGCTGCCTGCCACGCGCGCGCGCATCGAGCAGGCGGCTGCCGCGCTCGGCTACGTGCCCAACACGGTGGCCAGGACACTCAAGACCCAGCGCAGCGGCAAGATCCTGGTCACCGTGCCGGATATCGCCAATCCATTTTTCGCCCAGATCCTGCAAGGCGCAGAAGAGGCGGCACAGGCGGTTGGCTACGCGGTGCTGCTGGGCGATACCCAGCATCAACCCGACCGCGAGGAGCGCTATGCGCAGATGCTCCGGCGCAACGAGGCCGACGGCATGATCGTGCTGGGGCATCGATTGCCGCCGACGGCGCGCGAGATCGTGCAGCAGCGCGGCGCCGCCGCACCGGTGGTCAATGGATGCGAGTTCGATCCTGCGCTGGGCATTCCCAGCGTCCACATCGACAACGCGGCGGCTGCACGCGCGGTGATGGAACACCTCTACGGATTGGGTCACGAGCAGATCGCCGTGGTCGGCGGGCCGCCCGACAACCCTCTGCACCAGCAGCGGCTGCAGGGTGTCCGGGCCGCGGGCAAGGCGCGCGGGCGGCTACGCCAGCAGCGCATCGTGCCAGGCGACTTTTCCGTGGAATCCGGCCACGCGGCGGCAATGGCGTTGCTGGACGTGGCACCGGCACCGACCGCGATCTTCTGCTTCAGCGACCAGATGGCGCTGGGCGCCCTGGCGGCCTGCCGTGAGCGGGGTATCCGCGTGCCGGATGACCTGTCCATCGTGGGGTTCGACGACCTGGCGTCCTCCCGTTACCTCACGCCGCCGTTGACGACCATCCGGCAGCCGATGCGCGAGATCGGCGAGCGCGCGGTCAAGCTGCTGCTGGCGATCATCGAGCATGCCGATGTGCAACTCCAGCAGACGCTGGATTTCAGCCTGATGCTGCGGGGCTCGACGGCGGCGCCCAGGCAGGGTTGCGACCTTGATCCCTTGATCCCTTGATCCCGAATTGACGCGAAGCTGTCAGACTCACGCCAGGCAGCCCGGCACGCGTCGAGGTGGAGTGCCGGGCTGGAGTGCTGAGGTGGAGTTCTGAGATGGAACGTGCGATCGCGCAAGGGGGTCGGCAATGCCGTTCTTGACTGACTCGACCGAGGTCGCGGTCGAGGGCATCGGCGCGGCGCGGCGCATCGGCTGGATGCGCTTCGTGGGCAATGGCCTGGGCGCGATCCCGATCGCCTCGATCATCCTGGAACGCCATGACGGTGCGCTGGCCTGGGTTCTGCTGCTGCTCAATGCACTGGCCTGGCCCGCGCTCGCGCTGCTGCTGACCCACCGCTCCCGGCAGCCTGCCGTAGTCCAGTTCCGCTGCATGGTGGCCGATTCGTTGTTCGGCGGTGGCTGGATCGCCTTCATGGGGTTGAGCGCGGTGCCCAGTGCACTGTTCGCGGCGCTGCTGGTCGCCGACAAGATCGCTGCCGGCGGCGTGCGCCTGGCGATGCGCGCCACGCTGGCACTGGCGCTGGGTTTTGCGATCACCTGGTGGGCCCTCGGGTTTCCCTATCAGCCGGTAACCTCGCAACGCACGATCGTGCTCAGCGTGCCGTTCCTGTTCGTCTACGGCATCGGTCTGAGCATCCTCAGCTGGCAGCTGGCGCGTCGGGTGAAATCGCAGAACCGGCAGCTGCAGCGCTTGAGCCGGATGGACCCGCTGGTCGAGCTGGCCAACCGCGGCTTCCTGATCCTGCGCGCGCAACAGGCGCTGGACAAGGCGCAGCGGCAGGGCGGTTTTGCCTGCCTGCTGATGCTGGACGTGGATGATTTCAAGCGCATCAATGACTCGCATGGCCATCGTGCCGGTGATGAAGTCCTGCGGCACATCGCTTCGACCCTGCGCGCGTTTGCCCGGCCCGGCGATACCCCGGCCCGCCTCGGCGGCGATGAGTTCGTCGTGCTGCTGCACGACTGCGCGCCGGTGGATGCGATGCATGTGGCCGAGCGGGTGCGCCTGCACCTGCTCGAGGCCGCCCGCCAGGCCACCCCGGGCGTGGAGTTCAGCGTCAGCATCGGCATTGCCGCCACGCCACGCGGCGGTAGCGTGGAGGACTGGCTGGCGCAGGCCGACCGGGCGCTGTACCACGCCAAGCGGCAGGGCAAGAACAACGCCAGCTACGGCGAACACGGCGCCGCCCAATGACGGCGTAACGGCCGTTCATCCTGCACACGGAATCGCACGGCCAATCCTCTACCATGGGCCACCCCGCCCGGACGTGCCCCCATGCAAGACGCCCTCGTTGTGCAGCCCAAGCCCCCCGTTCCGAGGATCGCGGCCTGGCTGATGATGCTGCTGGGCATGTGGCTGGCGCTGAAGCTGGGGCTGGTGGTGACGCTGCTGTCGGGCCTGCTGGTGTTCCAGCTGACCCACCTGCTGGCCTCCACCGTGGAAGGCCGGTTGCCACCGGGGCGGGCACGGGCGATCGCGGTGATCGTGCTGTCGGCGGTCATCATCAGCGCGCTGGTACTGGCCGGGATCGGCGTGGCCTCGTTCTTCCGCAACGAGACCGGCGGGCCAGACGCGCTGCTGGCACGGCTGATGGAGATCCTCAATTCGTCGCGGCACCAGGTGCCGGCGCTGTTGCAGCCCTACATTCCCGAAGACATGCCGGCGCTGCGCGCAGCGCTGAACGACTGGGCCGCCGAGCACCAGCGCCAGCTGGGCGTGGCCGGTACCTCGGTGGTACAGGTGGGCGTGCGCGTGCTGATCGGCATGGTGCTGGGCGCGATGATCGCGCTGTATGACGAACTGCCGCTGCCGAAAATGGGGCCGCTGGCGCAGGAACTGATCGGCCGCACCAGCCGCCTGGCCACTGCGTTCCGCCAGGTGGTGTTCGCGCAGGTGAAGATCTCGCTGCTCAACACCGTGTTCACCGCGATTTTCCTGCTGGGTGTGCTGCCCTTGTTCGGCGTGCACCTACCGTTGTCGAAGACGCTGGTGCTGATCACCTTCGTCGCCGGGCTGCTGCCGGTGGTGGGCAACATCATCTCCAACACCATCATCACCATCGTCGCGTTGTCGGTGTCGTTCTACGTGGCGGTGGCGGCGCTGCTGTACCTGATCGTCATCCACAAGCTGGAATATTTCCTCAATGCGCGCATCGTCGGCGGCGAGATCCAGGCGCGCGCCTGGGAACTGCTGCTGGCCATGCTGGTGATGGAGGCGGCGTTCGGCCTGCCGGGGCTGGTGGCCGCGCCGGTGTTCTACGCCTATGTGAAGCGGGAACTGGTGGATCAACGCTGGATCTGACCCCGCTGACGTGACGGATCTGTTTCGGCGAGCCGGGTGCCGCCTCTTGGCGGCACGTTCGCGATGACTGGGGTATACGCAGGGGCAGGGGCTGCGTAGTGCTGGCTTGGCACTGCCGGGGCCGCTCAGTACAGTGATCCGCACGTCAGGGGAAAGTTGAATGGCCGGCAAGGTATCGCCCATCGGGTTGCGGACCTGGGTCTGGATCCTGGCGGGGCTGTTCGTGGTCTGCACCCTGCCGCTGATGGTCATCGCCCTGGTCCAGGGCACGATGCGCTATGCCGCCGCCGAGGACAATCTGGTCAGCCTGCGCCAGCTGCGGCAGACGTTTGATCTGGCCAACCTGGTCTCCTCCGAACGTGGCCCGGCCAACAGCCTGCTGGGCGCGCGCGCGGACGACAGCACCGAGCAGGCGCGGCTGGCCATGCAGCTGGCCGTGGTGCGGCGGCGGGTCGACGCCGCCATGCTGCAGCTGGACACCGCGTTCAAGGCACATCCGGGCGAGGTGGATGCACATGCGATGCTGGCCGATGCGCAACGCCGCCTGAAGTCGGCACGTGCCAGCGTGGACCGGGTGGCGGCGCAGCCGCAGGACGCACGCCGGGTCGAAGACGTGGAGCGCGCGATCAGCAGCATGTTCGCGGTGGTCGACCGCCTGCATCTGCTCATGTCCGCACAGATCAACGTGCTGGTCCGCGCCGATCGCGAGGCAGCGATTCCGGCGATGCAGGGCCAGGTGCTGATCGACCTGCGCGAGCACGGCGGGCGTTTGGCGTCCAACGTGATGGCGCCGGTGGCGGTGCCGGGTGCCTGGCGCAACGAGCAGGTGCGCGCGGCGCTGCAGACCGAGGGCCGCCTGCTGGAGCTGTGGCGGCTGGCCGGCAGCCACGAGGCGGTGTTCCGCAGCGACCCGGCGTTGTCCTGGCATTGGGACATGGCGCGGCGGCAGTTCTTCGGTGAATCGTTGCCGATGGTCGAGCAGCTGATCGAAGATGGCCGTCGCGGTGTACCCCCGCCCTGGACCGCCGCCGAGTTCACCCGGCGCTATGTGCCGACCTTGCAGTCACTGGAGGCGCTGCGCGATGGCTACCTGAGCGTTGCCATTGCCCGCTTCGAACATACCCGCAACCGCGCCGCCATGCGCCTGGCGGTACTGGTGGCGACGGTCGTGGGTACACTGGTGGTGCTGGGCGTAGCGCTGCGCATTGCCCATGTGCAGATCCTGCGGCCCCTGCTGCAGGCGCAGCGGCAGGTGATCCAGATCGCCTCCGACGCGCCGGGGCCGGAGCAGCACGTCACCCATCCGCTGGCGGAAATGCAGCGCCTGTTCGATGCGATCGAAGTCCTGCGCGAGACCTCGCGCGAACGCTCGGCGCTGACCAGTGAGCTGCGGCAGCTGGCGGGTACCGATGAACTGACCGGGCTGTTGAACCGCCGCGCGCTGGACCAGCGGGTGCAGCAGCGCCATGCCGAGGGCGTTGCGGCGGCGGTGGTGATCCTGCTGGACGTGGACCGCTTCAAGTCGATCAATGATGGCCATGGGCATGATGCCGGCGACGAGGTACTGGTGCAGGTCGCGCAGCTCCTGCAGCGCCACCTGCGCCGCAGCGACAGCATCGCCCGCTACGGTGGCGAAGAATTCCTGGTGCTGCTGGCCGGTGGCGATCTGGATGCCGGTCGCCGGCTGGCCGAATCGCTGCGGTTGGCGCTGCAGCAGCTGGACATCAGGGTGGGGGGCGGCACCGCGCTGCGGGTGACCGCCAGCTTCGGCGTGGCCGAGGGCGGTACCGACGCACTGGGCTGGCGCACCCTGCTGCGCGCTGCGGATGCGGCGATGTACCAGGCCAAGGCACAGGGCCGCGACCGCGTGCGCGTGGCCGGTGGGGGACGCACCTCACGTTGACCGGCCACGTTCATCGCCGGCGCACGTGGCACGCCCTACACTGGCGGCCCGATCGCTGCAGGAGTCCACCATGACCGTGCGCCCCATTGTCATCGCCGCGCTGCTCGCGGGCCTGCTGGCCGGCTGTGCCAGCCTTGCATCGAAGACCACGGCCGATGAACCGCGGCCTCCCTCGATCGCGGGCGGCATGAGCCCGGTGCCTGCGTTCACCGGTGGCGGGGCAGGGTGGAGCATCGAGATCGCGTCCACCGGCAACGGCAACCACGATGCCAGCCTCAACGCCGATGGCCGTGCCCACAAGGGTACGTTGCGCTATCTCGGGCAGCCGGCCGATGCGCCCAGTTCGCTGATCGTGCTCAATGGTGAGCTGGACAGGCAGCCCGCCGTTGTCGAGATCAAGCGAGAGTCGTGCCGCAATGCCGAAGGTGTCGACACCCTGGCCAGCGTGCAGGTGACGATGGAAGGGCAACCGCAGCGACGTGGTTGCGGTCACCTGGCGGTGTACTGAGCCGACCGGCAGCATGCTCGATATCCCCACCCTGCACACCGCGCGCCTGCGGCTGCGTCCGCAACAGCTGGATGACTTCGGCATCTATTCCGCGTTCCTGGCGTCGCCGCGCGCCCGCGGCATGGGCGGTCCATTCGATGAGGTTGCCGCGTGGGGCCAGTTCTGCCATGACCTGGCGAGCTGGCATCTGTTCGGCCACGGTGCGTTGATGATCGAACGGACCGACACCCACGCCTGCATCGGCCAGGTCGGCATCAATCATGGCCCGCTGTTTCCGGAGAAGGAACTGGGTTGGCTGCTGTATGACGGCCATGAAGGGCAGGGCTTCGCCACTGAAGCGGCCGGGGCACTGCGCGACTGGGCCTTCGTGGTGGCACAGCTGCCGACCCTGGTCAGCTACATGGCGCCGGACAACCTGGCATCGCAGGCCGTTGCGCAGCGGCTGGGCGGCGTGCTCGACGCCCAGGCCGTGCGCAGTGATGCCGATGATCTGGTCTATCGTTACCTGCGCTGACGCCTAGCCGCCGGTGGCCGGTGCCTGCACGGGGCGGCCGAGCGCGTTGGCGACGCCCTCGCGCTTCTCGATCATGAATTCCATCAGCGCGCGCACGCGGGGTGGCATCTGCTCGCGCGATGGCACGTACAGGTAGAAGCCGGGGAACGGCGCGGACCATTCCGGCATCAACCGCAGCAGGCGCCCATCGGCCAGCATCGGCTGCAGTGACAGGTCGATGTGCTGCATCACGCCCAGTCCCTGCAGCGCGGCGCGGATCATGCCCTCATCGTCGTTGGTGACATAGCGCCCGCGCGGTTCCACTTCAAAATCATGACCGGGCTGGCCGGGCGTGCTGAACTCCCAGGCATAGACCGTGCCGCTGCCGGTCTGGCGGTAGCCCAGGCATTCATGCCCGGCCAGTTCGGCGGGCGTGCTGGGCGTGCCATGCCGGGCCAGGTAGGCCGGCGAGGCGACCACCACCATTTCCAGCATCGGCGTCACCGGCACGGCGATCATGCCTTCGGCCAGCCGTTCCCCCAGCCGGATGCCGGCGTCGCAGCCTTCGGCGACGATGCTGGACAGGCCATCGTCCATCACCAGCTCCACGCGCAGCTCGGGGTAGCGCGCGAAGAATTCAGGCAGGTGTGGTTCGATCAGCGTCTTGGCGGTCAGGCGTGCGGTGTTGATGCGCAGCAGGCCGGAGGGGGCGTCATGGCTGGCGCGCAGGTCGCGTACTGCGCTGTCGATGGTGCTCAGCGATGGCTGCACTGCGTCGAACAGGCGCTGGCCTTCCTCGGTCAGCGACATCTCGAGGGTGGTCCGGTGCAGAAGGCGCACGCCCAGTTGCTTCTCCAGCGTCTTCAGGCTCTGCGACAGCGCGGGGCGCGAGACCCCCATCTCTTCGGCCGCCTTGGTGAAGCTGCGATGGTGGGCAATGTGGGCAAACCAGGCCAGCTGCGGCAGCAGGGCCGGGTTGATCGCGGTGGGGGCACTCATGGGGGCTCGGTCGGGCGCCACGCCCGTCGCATTCTGGTAATCACAGCTTACTACTGTGGTTGAGATTGGCGTCTTTTCTGCTCCCAATCCCAGGTCTATCGTGCTTGCAACGGCGACACCGGTCGCCCTGCCGCACACGAGGAGCCACCGCATGGAAACCGTCAAGATCCAGAACCCGGACATGGCCTGGCATATCGCTGCCGACCTGCACGTTCCGCCGGACTTCGACCGCAACCGGGCCTACCCCACGATCATCAGCATGCACCCGATCGGCAGCTGCAAGGAGCAGACGTCCGGCAACGTCTACGGTGAGGCGCTGGCCCGCGAGGGTTACGTGGTGATCGCCTACGACGCCAGCTTCCAGGGCGCCAGCGGGGGTGAACCGCGACGGATCGAAGACCCGACCCAGCGCGTGGAGGATGTACGCCGCGTGGTCGACTATCTGGTCACCCTGCCGTACGTGGACGCCGCACGCATCGGCGTGCTCGGCATCTGTGGTGGTGGTGGCTATGCGATCAACGCCACCATGACCGAGCGCCGCATCAAGGCGGTCACCAGCATCACCGGCGTCAACTTCGGCCGGCTCAGCCGCGAGGGCTTTGGCGGCTTCGATCCGATTGGTTCGCTGGAGGCCATCGCCGCACAGCGCACCGCCGAGATGCGTGGCGGCGAGGCACGCGTGGACCTGTTCCTGCCACCGTCGGTGGAGCAGGGGCGCGCTGCCGGCATCACCGATATCGACGTGCTGGAGGCCACGGACTACTACCGCACGCGCGGGCCGCAGCCCAACGGCGTGGTCAGCGCGCTGTTCTCGCATCGTGGTGCGGCGGTGGGCTGGGATGCCTTCCATCTGGCCGAAGTGCTGCTGACCCAGCCGCTGCTGGTGGTGATCGGTGACAAGCCGGGGGCGTTTGGTGCCTACCGCGATGGCCTGGAGATCCATGGTCGTGCAGCTTCGAAGCACAAGCAGCTGAAAGTGGTGGAGGGTGGGTCGCACTACGACCTGTATGACCAGCCGGAGCCGGTACGGCAGGCACTGGCGGCGGTGATTCCGTTCTTCGGTCAGCACCTGTGAGCTGACGTCACCTGGGCGGTGCCGGCGGCGGGCCGGCACCTGCACGCCGTATGCGCCCAAGCGGCGGTTCGCGTTACGCGCGCGATTCAGCCTTTCACGCGGGTTGTGATATATCGTTTATCGATAAATCCATCCTGGGGCGGCATGCCACCCCAATGCCGGAGGCCGCTTGACCGCTCGACCCGCCCGCGCCAGACCCGCGCGAGGCTTGTTCACCCTGGCCCAGGCGGCCGTGCAGGCCGTGCGGGCGATGTGCTGGCTGGGCATCCTGGCCGCACTGCTGGCCATTCCCCTGGTTGCCCACGACCGCCGCTGGCTGTTGGACAGCGTCCACGATGCTGCTGCTGCGGCCGCGCATGGCAACGATCTGTTCCTGCATTTCTGCCTGGGGCTGGGCGCCATCGTCGTGCTGCTGGTGCTGTGCCTGGTGTTCCTGCGCCATCTGCTGCGGCTGCTGCAATCGGCAGCGCGCGAGCGGCCGTTCACCCACGCCAATGCAGAGCGCCTGCAGCGCATGGCGTGGCTGATGCTGGCGATGGAGCTGCTGTCGATCCTGATCGGCGCCTACGCGGCCTGGATGGGCCCGGACTTCACCTGGATGGAGGTCGGCGGTGGCATGTCGATCACCGGCCTGGTCGCGGTGCTGATGCTGTTCGTGCTGGCGCGCGTGTTTGCCGTAGGCGCGGCGATGCGCGATGACCTGGACGGTCTGGTCTGATGGGCACGCGCTGATGGCGATCGTCATCACCCTCGACCGCATGCTGCAGGAACGGGGCATGACCCTGTCCGAGCTGGCCGGGCGCATCGACATCACCCTGGCGAACCTGTCGATCCTGAAGACCGGCAAGGCACGCGCCATCCGCTTTTCCACCCTCGATGCGATCTGCCGCGAGCTGCAGTGCACGCCCGGCGACCTGCTCGGTCATGACCCGGCGCAGGCGCAGGATGCCGATTGAATGACTGCTTTTCTCCCTTACCTACTGACGAAACGGACCTGAAATGGAATGGTTGGCTGACCCCTCGATATGGATGGGCCTTGCAACTTTGGTCGTGCTGGAGATCGTTCTCGGCATCGACAACCTGGTGTTCATCGCGATCCTGGCTGACAAGCTGCCGCCGCACCAGCGCGACCGCGCACGGGTGATCGGCCTCACCCTGGCCCTGTTGATGCGGCTGGTGCTGCTGGCGGCGCTGGCCTGGATCATGAAGCTGACCGAGCCGCTGCTTACGCTGTTCGATCACAGCTTCTCCGGGCGTGACCTGATCCTGCTGGGCGGTGGCCTGTTCCTGCTGTTCAAGGGCACGATGGAACTGCACGAACGGCTGGAAGGCCGCGAGCACCACGAGGATGGAAAGAAGGTCTATGCCAGCTTCGCGATGGTGGTGGCGCAGATCGTGGTGCTCGACGCAGTGTTCTCGCTGGACTCGGTGATCACCGCGGTCGGCATGGTCGACAACCTCGGCGTGATGTATGCCGCGGTGACCATCGCGATGGCGCTGATGCTGGTGGCCAGCAAGCCGCTGACCCGTTTCGTCAACAAGCATCCCACGGTGGTGGTGCTGTGCCTGGGCTTCCTGCTGATGATCGGCTTCAGCCTGGTGGCCGAGGGCCTGGGCTACAAGATCCCGAAGGGCTATCTGTACGCGGCCATTGCCTTCTCGATCCTGGTCGAAGCGTTCAACCAGTGGGTGCGTTTCAACCGCGAGCGCAACGAGAGGCGCCAGCCATTCCGCCAGCGCACCGCCGACGCCGTGCTGCGGATGCTGGGCGCGCGTCCGGCCAACGGACACGACGACGAAAGCGAGGACGCACACGCCGATGCCGAAGAGCGGCTGCAGCCGGCCGAGCACGAGATGATCCGCAGCGTGCTGGGGCTGGCCGATCGACCGGTGTCGAGCGTGATGACTGTGCGTGCCGACGTGCAGTGGATCGACGTGGCACGCGGGCAGGACGATGTGGTGGCGCGCCTGGTGGCCTCGCCGCATACCCGCCTGCTGGTCGGCGACGGCGATCTGGACAGCCTGCGTGGCGTGGTGCAGAGCCGCGACCTGCTGGCCGACCTGCTGCAGGGCAGGCCGCTGCAGCTGGAAGGCAACCTGCGCGAGCCGCAGTACGTGCTGTCCAGTGCCAGTGCGCTGCAGGCGCTGGAGCTGATCCGCCAGCACCCGGTGCCGCTGGCGGTGGCGGTGGACGAGTACGGCAGCGTGGAAGGCCTGGTGACGGCCAACGACCTGCTGGCCGCGATTGCCGGTGACCTGGTGGATACCCAGGACGAGCGCTATGGTGTGGTCGCGCAGGGTGAAGGCCAGTGGGAGGCCGACGGTGCGCTGACCCTGGATGACCTGCAGCGCCTGGCGGGCGTCTCGCTGCCGCGCAGTGCCGACTACATGACCATCTCCGGGCTGGTGCTGGAGCGGTTGGGCCGCCTGCCGGACATCGGCGACGCGGTGGAGATCGCCGACGTGCGCATCACCGTACTGGCGATGGAGAAGCGCCGCATCGCCCGCCTGCGGGTGGAGCGCCTGCCCGGGGCGTGATGCTGCCTCTACCCAATGACACGCGGGCCCGTCACCATGGCGGGCCCGCTTTTCTTCCTGGATGGTTGCAGTGCTGAGTACGATCGGTTTGTTGATGGGCCTGTACGTGGCTTGGCGCCTGTTCTGGCCGCTGCGCCTGCCCACCGCATTGAAGGTCGTGCTGTCGCTGCTGCTGGTGGCTGTGGCCGTGCAGCTGCGCATCGTCGCCACCTTCTGGGGCACGATGGCCTCGCCGGAGATACCGAAGCTGGCGATCGCCACGCTGGCCACCGGCTCGACGGCGGTGCTGCTGCTTGCGCTGGTGATGCTGGTGCTGGACGCAGGACTGCTGCTGTCGCGCCTGCTCCGCCGGCCGCGCGCGGTATCGGCATTGCGCGCCCCCAGGCTGCGGCCCGTGGCCGCTGTGCTGGCGCTGCTGGTCAGCGGCTATGGTGTCAGCCAGGGCATGGCGGTGCCCAAGCCGCGGCAGATCGACGTGGCGATCAAGGATCTGCCGGCCGCCTTCGACGGCTACCGCGTGCTGCAGCTGACCGACATCCATGCCAGCCGCCTGCTGACCGGTGACTGGGTGCGAAGGGTGGTGGAGCAGAGCAATGCGCTGAAGCCGGACCTGATCGTGATCACCGGCGACCTGATCGATGGCAGCGTCGAGGCCCGTCGCGACGACGCGCGCCCGCTGGCCGACCTGCATGCGCCGGACGGCGTCATCGCGATCACCGGCAACCACGAGTACTACGCGCAGTACCAGGACTGGATGCAGGCGTTCCGCGCGCTGCACATGCAGGTGCTGGAGAACAGCCACCTGCAGGTGCGTCGTGATGAGGCGGCGTTGACCATCGCCGGTGTCACCGACCCGGTGGCGGCACGCTATGGACTGCCGTTGCCGGATCTGGACGCTGCGCTGGCCGGGGCCGATCCGTCCGCGCCGGTGATCCTGCTCGACCATCGCCCGCGCAATGCGCGCGAGGCCGCCGCGCGCGGCGTCACGCTGCAGCTGTCCGGGCATACCCACGGCGGCCAGATCATCGGTATGGACCAGCTGGTGAAGCGCGCCAATGGCGGCTATGTCTCCGGCCGCTACGAAGTGGACGGCATGACCCTGTACGTGAGCAACGGTGCCGGCCTGTGGGCCGGGTTCCCTGCGCGCATCGGCGTGCCGTCCGAAATCACCCTGCTGACCTTGCGCCGCGCGCCGTGATGCTGCACACGCCTTCATGGAGGAAGAGGCGATGGCGCATTCCCGCGCTCCGATGGAACGCCTGATCCGCGCCAATGCCGATGAGATCAACCGGCTTCGCCAGGTGATCCGCGATACCGCAGGTACGCGTTGGCGTGGGCCGGAGCAGCGGGCGCTGCACGCTGCGGCCTGCGCCGAGTATCAACTGCGCTACGATCAGCTTGCCTTTCCGGGCGGCTATGACCAGGCGTTGAAACTGCTGGCCGAGCATGACCCGGGCGCGCTGGATGTAGTGCTTACCTTCCTCGAAGTGCGGCCCTACTTCTTCCGGTCCGGCTACATGTGGAAGACATTGTTGAAGCGCGTGCAGCGGGTGCCGATGGGCGTGAAGCAGCAGGCGCGGATGCAGAGAATCCTCGATGCCTACGGCGCTTACCGGGTGGCACGCCTGCACTCCCGTTAGCTCCAGGCCATCCAGCAAGATCGCCCTGCATCCAGCATTCAAACGGGCTCCGGATCAGAGATCATCTGCACGGGGTTCTCAAACAGGGAAAGACACCATGCAGGAAGCACATCACTCACGCGGGCGTTCGCGCTTAGTCGCACTGCTGGTCGGCGCACTGCTGCTGGCCGGTTGCCAGCGCACACCGGAGGTGCCTGGCGAGGCACCCGCGGCAGACACGCCGGTTGCCGCGCCAGTAGCCAGCACCGACCTCTCCCCGCTGCTCGATGCCATGCCGACGTGTGCGCTGGAGGGCTGGTACATCGATCAACAAACCGATCGCCCGGCCCACCCCTGGTTGGCCGCGAATGCACCAACGCCCTGCCGGGAGGACGCGGAGAACGAGATCGCCACGTTCTGCGTACAGGGCCAGTGGAAGGGGCTGCCGGTGGACGAAGTGATTCTGCCGACGATGACGTTCGTTTCGTTCCGTGGGGCGAAGATCGGCCTGCCGCTGGAGAAGGCGCGCCCGATCATCCGCCAGCGCTTCGGGCAGGATTTTCCGGGCGGTGCCGCCTACGAAGAGGGGCGCGAGCCGAAACTGATGGCCGACCCCGAGGATGCGCAGCGTTCGTGGCTGCTGTGCAGCACCCCGGAACTGGGGCACGACGTGGACAGTGAGGGAAGCGTCCGCTATGCCGGCATGAACCTGCCCTACGACCACGACGGTTGCAGCTACCGCTACAGCCCGGTCGACTTCTGCGATGCGCGGCATCGCGCGCGCATCGAGGATGCGCTGCAGAACCAGAAGCCCAATTTCAATCAGCACTATCTGCTGGTGCAAACCGATGATCGCCCTGAGTACTTCCAGCGCACGGTGGTGCTGGTCGATACCCGCACCGGCGAGGCGACACCGCTGCCGATCGATGCCTTCACCGGAGCAGCGGGGAAGGGCGGAGACGCTGCCAGCTACGGCACACTGGAGACGAGCGTGGACCAGCAGCAGTTCTGCCTCGATGGTGCGTTGCTGGTCTACCGCGTGTTCGAGGAGGGGCGCTTCTGTTTCGGCTTTGACGGCGAGCGTTTCACCGGCCATGAAACCCAGTACATGCAGGCGACGGACAGCCGATGACCGGTATTTCACCCTGGCCATGACATCCTGCTTCGAACCTGTGCAACCGGGATCGAGGCTGTTGAAGGCGAATACGCAATGACCGTGGCGCGGCAGCGCTCGATGTGGGTGGCCGGCCTGTCCACGGTGGTGGAGTGGTACGACTTCACCCTGTACCTGTACTTCGCCACGGTGCTGTCGCGGGTGTTCTTCGGCGGCGGCGAGCAGGCGATGCTGGTCACCCTGGCCGGCTTCGCGGTGTCCTACCTGATGCGCCCGCTCGGCGCCCTGTGCTTTGGCCACCTGGGTGACCGGCTGGGCCGGCGCTGGATGCTGCTGGCCTCGATGGCGCTGATGGCGGCGGCGATGCTGGCCACCGCACTGCTGCCGACTGCCGCAACAGCGGGCACCACCGCCGGCGTGCTGCTGCTGGTGCTGCGCTGCGTGATGGCGTTCTCGGTGGGCGGTGAATACACCGGTGTGGTCGCGTATCTGCTGGAAAGCGCGCCGGAACGGCGACGCGGCCTGGTGACCTCGCTGGCCTCTGCCGCCAGTGAAGTGGGTGCGCTGCTGGCGGTGGCGATCTCGGCAGCGACGGTGGCGCTGCTGGCACCTGCGCAGCTGGACAGCTGGGGTTGGCGCATTCCGTTCTTCGTCGGCGCGGCGCTGGCGCTGGTGATCCTCGTCGCGCGCTCGGGCATGCACGAGTCGCCCGAGTTCGAGCGCCAGCGCCGCGAGGGCAGTATTCCGGCCACGCCGCTTCGCCACGTGCTGCGCCATCATCCGCGGGCGGTGGCGCGTACCTTCGCGATCTCCGCACTGGGCTCGATCACCTACTACGTGGGGATCACCTATGTGCCGGCATTCCTGCATGCACAGGGACACGACGAAGGTGACGCGCTGTGGCTGTCGACGATCGCGGCGGTGGCGGTGATCGCGATCACGCCGCTGTGCGGCGCACTGTCCGACCGTATCGGGCGACGGCCGATGCTGCTGGGCCTGACCGTGCTGGCGGCGCTGCTGCCGCTGTCGCTGTTCGCGTGGATGGCGCAGGCAACGGCATGGGGCATCGCGCTGGCGGCGGTCCTGCTGGCCTGCGTGGCCGGTGGCGTCAGTGCGGTGGCGGCACCGGCCACGGCCGAGCAGTTCCCCGGCGAAGGCCGGGTCAGCGGGCTGGCGCTGGGGGTGACCATGGCTACGGCCGTGTTCGGCGGTGCGACACCGTGGCTGGCGCAATGGTGGGTGGAACGCAGCGGCTGGGCGGCGGCGCCGGGCGCGATGATCGCGCTGGTGGCGGTGCTGGTGCTGCCGGTGCTGTGGACCCTGCCCGAGACGGTCCCGGGCAGGTCCAGGCGCTAGCCGATCAGACCTTCAGGGTCTGATCGATGTCGGCCAGTACGGCGGCTGCATCCACGCCGATGGCGACAGACTGCAGCACGTGCCCATCCCACACGCTGGGGCCGAAGCCCATGCCTTCCGGCTTGGGAATGGTCATGCCGCGGGCGACGCCGTCGGTGGCCACGCGCACGCTGGCGCGCTCGAACTGGAACAGTTCCGGGCGGGTCAGCGCGATGCAGGCGCAGCAGTCGTGCACGACCATGCCCTTGTGGCCGGCCTGCAGGTAGAAGTCCACGTAGTCCTGCGACAGCGCACGCACCAGCTCGGCGTCGGCACCGCCGATCCCGGCCAGCGTGTCCAGGCCGTCACGGTCCATTTCCACGCGGGTGGTCACGTCCAGGCCGATCGCGGTGACCGGCCAATCGGTGGTGAACACCACGTCGGCCGCTTCGGCATCGCCCCAGATGTTGGCCTCGGCGGCCGGGGTGATGTTGCCGTTGACGTGGAAGGCGCCGCCCATGATCACCACGCCGCGCACCAGGCCGGCGATGTCCGGGGCCTGCTGCAGGGCCAGCGCCAGGTTGGTCATGCGGCCCACGGCAACCAGGGTCACTTCGCCCGGGTGGGCGCGGACCAGGTCGATGATCAGCTGCGCGGCCGGGCGCGCGTCGGCGGCTACGTCCAGTTGCGCCGGCACCGGGTGGTTGCCCAGGCCGTTGTGGCCGTGGATGTGCACCGGCCACGCTTCCGGAGTGGCTTCCGGCTGCAGCGGGCCTGCCGCGCCGCGCGCGACCGGGGCGGCAAAGCCCCAGGTCTGCTTCAGGTACAGCGCATTGTGCGTGGTCGATTCGACCGAGGCGTTGCCGAAGGTGGTGGTGACGCCGATCAGGTCGATCTGCGGGTGCTTGTGCAGGTACAGCAGGGCCAGGGCGTCGTCGACGCCCGGGTCGGTATCGAAAATGACTTTCAGCATGTTGTTGTTCTTCTTCTTCCGTGTGGTGCGAGGGGCGCCGGCGGCCACGGGGCAGGCCGGCGCGCCCTACATTGTCCCATCTTCATGACAGGCAGGGCCAATGCCGGGGCGGGGCGGCATAATGCGGCCAGTCCAGGCACGGAACCGCCGCATGCTGATCCTCGCCCTTCTTCTGGTCCTGCTGGTGCTGGGCCTGAATCTGGTCGCCACGGTGCTCATCGTCCGGCGCGACGGCCTGTCGGCAGGCGGCCGCACGGTGCAGCTGCTGCTGGTCTGGCTGCTGCCGCTGGTCGGCGCGATCCTGTGCATGGCGGTGGCCACCGCCGATGGCTCGGGCAGCCGGGGCGATAACGGCCTCGGCGGCGCCTACGACTACTCGGGCGGCTCTTCCAGTGACAACCACAGCCATCACGGCCACAGCAGCTCCGACTGCAGCAGTGATGGTGGTGGCAGTGACGGCGGCAGCTGCGGT
>NZ_JAOEDV010000040.1:0-38747 GCF_029837545.1 Stenotrophomonas sp. GD04024
CGCCGGCTTCAGGCGGAAGGCGCCCACCGCTTCGGCCAGGGCATGCACCTGCGCCTGCATCTGTGCAGTCGAGGCACCGGCCTCTTCCACCAGGCTGGCATTGCGCTGGGTACTGGCTTCCATCTGCACGATGGTCTGGTTCACCTGTGCGATGCCGGCATGCTGCTCCTGCGATGCGCTGCGGATGCCGGCCAGCAGGTCCGCCAGCTGCTGCACGCTGCCGACGATCTCGCCCATCGTGGTGCCGGCCTGCTCGGCCTGCTGGTTGCCCTGCCCGACACGCGCCACCGAATCCTCGATCAATCCCTTGATCTGCTTGGCCGCCTCGGCACTGCGCTGGGCCAGCAGGCGCACTTCCGCAGCCACCACCGCGAAGCTGCGGCCCTGTTCGCCGGCACGTGCCGCTTCCACCGCTGCGTTCAGTGCAAGGATGTTGGTCTGGAAGGCGATGCCATCGATCAGCTGGGTGATGTCACCGATCCGCCGCGAGGCTTCGCTGATGCCGTGCATGGTCGCCACCACCTGGCCCACGGCGTCGCCGCCGCGCTGGGCCACCGCTGCCGCACCCTTGACCAGCGCATCGGCGCGACCGGCTGCGTCGGCATTGCGGCCCACGGTGTCGGTCAGCTCATGCATCGACGCTGCGGTTTCTTCCAGGTTGGCCGCCTGCTGCTCGGTACGCTGCGACAGGTCGTGGTGGCCAGCGACGATCTCGCCAACGCCGGTATCCAGGCTGGAGGTGGCCTGCTGGATGCGGGTGACGATGCCGCCCAGCTGCGCGACGGTGGCGTTGGCATCGTCGCGCATGCGCGCGAACACGCCCTGCAGGTCGCCGTCCATGCGCACGCTGAGGTCGCCGCGTGCCAGCGCGGCCAACAGCGCCTGCAGGTCGCCGAGATTGGTTTCAAAGGTCGCCAGCAGGCGGTTGATGCTGGTCGACAGCGTGCGCACGAAGCCCTGCTTGCCGTCCAGTACGATGCGACCGTGCAGGTCACCGTGTGCGGCGGCGTCGACCAGTGCGGCCACTTCGGTTTCGAGCAGGGTTTCCAGTGCGCGGCTGCGCCATTCCACCGCCACACCGAGGAACTGTCCCTCGTCGGTGATGGGGTTGGCGATCAGCTGGTAGCGAACACCGTCGTGGCCGATCTCGCGTTCTTCGCGCTGGCGTACGCCGGCCAGGCTGGCCAGCGCCGGATGCAGGCGCACCGCATCGCTGCCCACGAGCGCGTCAACCTGCAGGTCCAGCTGCTGCAGCAACGCCGGGTTGGCGTAGGCCACCAGCCCTTCGGCATCGATCACCATCAGGCCGGTCTGTGCGCTGTCCAGCGCCTGGCGCACGCGGGTATTGCCACGCGCCACCGCGCGCTCGGTCTCGATGCGCGCACGCAGGCGCTGCTGCATGTCGACCAGGCGCTGGGCGAGTTGGCCGATCTCATCATTGGCGTTGTATACGCGCAGGGTGGTGTCCAGGCGGTCGTCGGCGATATCGCTGGCGAAGCGCAGGGTGTCCTGGATCGGCTGGCGCACCGCGCGCAGGACCAGCACCAGGCTGGTGATCAGCACGCAGGCGACCAGCAGCAGGGTCAGCGCGAACAGCACGCTCATGGTGCGCGTGCCGGCCTGCTGGCGCGCCTGCGCCTCGGCCAGCGCCGCCACCTGGGCCTGCTGGAAGGCGGCCAGCGCCGGCGCCACGCCGGCGGCGGTATCCAGCAGCGACTGTGCCTCCACATCCAAGCCGACGCGGGCGGCGGTGTAACCCAGCAAGGCGACCTGATAGGCCTCCATGCCGCTGCGCAGAGCATCCTGCACATCGGTGGACAGGCCGGCCAGCGCGAGGTCGAACGGCAGCTTCTCATCGCTGGCACGGTCAGCATGGGCAGAGTCACCGTCGAGCAGCAGCAATGCTTCCTGCCGGCGCATCTTCTGCAGGGACAGCGCCAGCAAGGGGCGCTGCAGCGCATCGACCTGCGCCTGCAGTGTGTCGGCGGCCTGCTGCAGCTGCGCGGCAAGGCCGGCATCACCCCGGCCCATCTCGTCGACCCGTTCGAACAGGGCCGCGACGCCCTGAGAGAACGCGTCCGCGGCTTCGGTCAGCACCTGCAGCGCCTTGCGCCGCCCGGCATCCATCGGTATCGCGCGCAGCGCCTGCAGGTCGGCCTGCAGTGCCTTCTGTGTGGCCAGCAACTGGTTGCGGTCAGCATCATCGAAACTGCGCGCATACTGGGTCTGCAGGCGCCGGGCTTCGGCCACGCGCGTGGCCAGGCTGGCGGCCAGGTCGCTGCCGCGCTGGTAACTGGCCTGATTGCGTGCGGCCTGCGCGCTGGCGTGGCCGGTCCAGGCGTAGACCGCGGCGATTGCCACCAGGCCCAGGCCACAGACCCAGAGGGTTGCCTTGAGCTTGTTGGCTACGCTGAGCCGGTGCGGCTGCAGCCACAGCAGCAGGTTCGACGACAGCACGCTCGACGACAGCACGCGGGGTGACGCCGCGCGCAGGCGGGCCAGATGCGTGCGCAGGGACCGGAGGTGGGGAACGACGGCCGACATGACAGACTCCAGGCGGAAGGACGCACCTGTATCGGCATGGTTCCCGACAACTTTAGGATTGTTTTCGTGCCGCCCGGCTGCTCGCTGGCGGACGCGGCCTTTGTACCGGGCACAGGCGACGGGGGCATGACACCGGCGCTGCGCTTGACCTCAACCCCGGTTGGGGGCGCACAGTGGACGTCCCTCCCGTGCCCGGTGCCCGCATGACGACGCTTGATATCCCCCGCTACCTGCAGCGCCTGCAGCTGGATGCACTACCCCCGCTGAACCTGGCCGGCCTGACCCTGCTGCAGCAACGCCACAACGCGCTGCTGCCGTTCGAGACCCTCAGCTGCCTGCTGCGCGATGCGGTACCGATCGACCTGGACAGCGTGCAGCGCAAGCTGCTCGACGAGCGCCGCGGCGGTTACTGCTTCGAACTCAATGGCGGCCTTCTGGCGCTGCTGCAGGCGCTGGGCTTCGATGCCCAGCCGCTGAGCGCACGCGTGCTGCTGGCGGCACAGGATGGCGAGCTGACCGCACGGACCCATCTGCTGCTGCGCGTGCATGTGGAAGGCGAGGACTGGCTGGTCGATGCCGGCTTCGGCAGCCTGACCCCGACCGTGCCGCTGCGCCTGCACGACACCGCAGCGCAGGCCACGCCGCACGAGCGCTACCTGCTGCAGCGGCTGGGCGATGACGGCGATTTCGTGCTGTCAGCCGAATCCAGCGATGGCTGGCGCGCGATGTACCGCTTCGACCTGCAGGCGCCTGCGCCGATCGACAACGTGGTGGGCAACTGGTACGTGTGCACCCACCCCGACTCCAGCTTCCCGGGCCAGCTGCGCGCGTCGCTGACCGGGCCGGACTGGCGCCGCACCATCGGCAGCGGCAACTACACCGAGTACCGCCCGGGGCAAGCGCCGGACAAACGCCCGCTGCACGATGTCGGTGACGTGCGCGAGGTGCTGCAGCAGCGCTTCGGCCTGCAGCTGCCGGACGACCCGCGGCTGGACCCGGCGATCAATGACTGGCTGCAGCGCTCGCGCGCCGCAACACCGTAGCGTCGAGCTTGCTCGACGGAGGCGTTGCTAGCGCCGTCAACAGCAGTCGAGCAAGCTTGACTCTACAGAAGCGAGAGCGGCGGTGTTGGCCGGAATGATGCCAACGGAATATGAGCGCGTAGCGTCGAGCTTGCTCGACGGAGGCGTTGCTAGCGCCGTCAACAGCAGTCGAGCAAGCTCGACTCTACAGAAGCGAGAGCGGCGGTGTTGGCCGGAATGATGCCAACGGCATATGAGCGTGTAGCGTCGAGCTTGCTCGACGGAGGCGTTGCTAGCGCCGTCAACAGCAGTCGAGCAAGCTCGACGCTACAGAATCGCGCGCGCCTGCAGCGCGATGCGATTGCCTTCGCTGTCGCGGATCTCGGCCACGCGCCAGTCGCCGGCGTCGGCCGGGCCGAAGCGCAGTTCGGCGCCGGCCTGCAGCGCACGGTCGAGGCTGGCCTCTAGATCATCGACACCGATATAGAGGCGCGCGCCCTGTTCGGAGGGCTGGTAGTCCGCCCCCTGCACCAGCGACATGCTGGCACCCGTCGCGTCATCCGAGAACGGCAGGTAGGCCATGTGGCAGTCATGCAGCAGGATCGGCTCGTCCACCACCACCTGCAGCCATTGCTGATAGAAGGCGATGGCACGGGCCAGGTCACTGGCGGGGATCTCGACATGCAGGATCGGGTTCACGGGTTTTCCTCGCGCGGCGCAGTCAGATGATGCGCAGGGTAATCGCCTTCAGTACCGCACGGGTACGATCGCGGGTGCCAAGCTTGTCGAGAATGGCGGAAACATAGTTCTTCACCGTGCCTTCGGCCAGGAACAGGCTGCGCGCGATCTCCTTGTTGCTGTAGCCGCCGGCCAGCAAGCGCAGAATCGCCACTTCGCGTTCGCCGAAGGTATCGCTGGGGGGCGCTTCGTCGTGAAAGCGGTAGCGCGCGCGCACCGGCTCGGTGCTGACCGGCATCAGCAGGGTCTCGCCGGCGGCGACGCGCTCGATCGCCTCACGCAGGTCGGCCGGCGCGGCGTCCTTCAGCAGGAAGCCCTGCGCTCCCGCTTCGCTTGCCCGCAGCAGCAGATCGCTCTCATCGAAAGTGGTCAGCAGCAGCAGCGGCGTGGCATCGCCACGTGCGCGCAGCTGACGCAGCGCCTCGATCCCATCCAGACCGGGCATGCGGATGTCACTGAGCACCACGTCCACCCGCTGCGTGGCCAACGCGTCCAGCAGTGCCTGGCCGTCCTCGGCCTCCAGCACCACCTCCACCCCCAGACCCTGCAGCAGCGCACGCAGGCCGGCGCGGACCAGCGCCTGGTCGTCGGCCAGGGCAACACGGATCGCGGCGCCACTCATGCCGGCACCCATGCGGTCAGGTGCATGCCGCCCTGCGCGGTGCGCGCGAGTTCCAGCCGGCCATGCACCGTGGCCAGGCGCTCACGCATGCCGGCAATGCCGTTGCCTTCGCGGATGCGTTCGGCACGCTGGCCGTCATCATGGATATCGATGCGCAACCGGGAATCCTCTTCGTTGATCGTCAGCCATACGGTGCCTGCGTTGCCATGCCGGGCCGCATTGGTCAGCGCTTCCTGCACCAGCCGCAGCACGGTCTCGGCCATCAGCGGATCGGTCACGCGCACGCCCTCGCCGATCCGCAGTTGCAGCTTCGGCCGTGGGAAGGGTGCGGCCAGCGCGTGCAGTGCGGTGGCCAGATCGAGGCCGCGATCATCGCGCATCGACTGCACCACCTGGCGGATGTCGGCCAGCAGTTCGCCCGACAACTGCTCGGCCAGCACCAGGCCGTCGCGCCCGGCCAGCGCAGGATCAGCCGCCAGTGCGCGCAGGTTCAACCGCATCGCGGTGAGCTTGTGGCCCGCCACATCATGCAGTTCGCGCGCCAGGCGCAGGCGCTCGGCATCGCGGGCGCTGTCGGCCAGCAATGCGCGCGTGGCCAGAAGATCCGCGTTGACCCGGGCCAGGTCATCGCGGGCCAGGGCCGTGCTGCGTGCGTAGTGTGCGGTCAGTGCGGCGAACGCCTGGAAGCCGCCGTACAGCAGCACCACCAGCAGCGGCTGGCTGAAGCCACTGTGGCGCAGCACCGCATACATCGCCAGGTTGGCCAGCAATGCGACACCCAGCACAAAGCGCGGCGGCCAGTGCTCGGCCAGCTGCGCGACCAGCACCACCAGCAGCACGGGGGCGGTGCCGGTGCGCGGCTGCAACGCGACCAGGGCGACCGCCAGCAGCGCCTGCAACACGGCGGCGACGGCACGCACGCGCGACGGCATCGACGCCCAGCCGTGCAGCACGAACAGGAGCAGGAACCCAGCAAGCAACAGCAGGCTGGGGGCGGCCTCGCCGCGCTGCACCGCGAATGACAGGCCGACCGCCAGCACGGTCACCAGACCGGCAAGGCTGAGCGGACGCAACAGGTGGCGGAGCAGGCTGGGCATGGCCAGATGCTGACGGCCGCGCCTGCCGTCGGCAATGGGTCCAGCGCAGAAAGTGACTTCTGGCACGTCGAATCGATGACCACTGGCCCTGAAACCAGCCCCACGCCCCGCGCAGACTGGCCCCACTCCACAACACACCGCCCACTTCCGGAGCCACTGCCATGATCCGTACCGCCCTGCTCAGCACCGTCCTGACCGCCCTGGCCCTGGCCGGCGGCGCCCATGCCGCCGATCTGGCCGTGACCGTACACGATGTCCGCGTGCAGACCGGTACGCTGCGCGTTGCCCTGGTCGACAACGCCACCGCCTGGGACGGCAAGGCTGCGCCCGTGCAGGCGCAGCAGGCCAGGCCCAGTGGCGACAGTGCCCACTTCGTATTCAAGAACGTGCCCGCAGGCAGCTACGCGGTGCTGCTCACCCACGACGAGAACGACAACGGCAAACTCGACACCAACCTGGTCGGCATGCCGGTGGAAGGCTATGGCTTCAGCAACAACCCGCAGGTGATGCGCAAGCCGACCTTCGACGAAGCGCGCGTCGACGTGCCGGCCGCCGGTGCCGCCATCGACATCACCCTGCGCTGATTCCTGCATCCAGACCCGAGGCCATCATGGACCGTCGTCGCTTCCTTCGTACCCTGCTCAGCAGCAGTGCCTGCCTGGCGCTTGGCGCCACCGCCCTGCGCAGCGCCCCCGCCTTCGCCGGCGACCCCGCGCACTTCGCGCAGGGCCTGCAGGAGCACCCGTGGCTGCTCGGCTGGCGCAGCGTCAGCAGCGAAAGCCTCGGCCCGGCCACCGTGCAGCTGCAGGGCCGGCTGCCGGCCGGGCTGGCCGGTACGCTATACCGCAACGGCCCGGCCTGGACCGAGCGCGATGGCTTCCGCTATGACCACTGGTTCGACGGCGACGGCATGGTGCATGGCTGGCGCTTCAACGGCGATGGCAGCCTGACCCACCACGGGCGCATGGTGGCCACACCGAAGTTCAGCCGTGAACAGAAGGCCGGCCGCTTCCAGTACCCGGCGGCGGGCACCAGCGTCCCCGGTGCACTGGCGGTGCGCAACAACGACGATGCCAACGTCGCCAACACCTCGGTGACGATGATCAACGGCCGCCTGTTCGCGCTGTGCGAATCCGGCTCGGCGTTCGAGGTGGACCCCGATTCACTGCAGACCCTTGGGCCCGTCACCTGGCGCCCGGACCTGGCCGCGCTGCCATTCTCCGCCCATCCCCTGCCCGACCGCGACGGCAGCGTGTGGAACTTCGGCTCGATCAGCCTGATGGGCGGCCACGGCCTGTTGGTCTGGCACATCGGCAAGGACGGTCAGCTGCGCAGCGCCAACGTGATCGAAACGCCGGAGCACGGCTACCTGCATGCCTTCGCCATGACCGAACAGCATCTCGTTTTCGTGCTGATGCCGTTCGACTTCACCGGCACCGGCGGCAGCTTCTTCGAACGCATGCAGTTCGCACCGCAGCGCGCGGCGCGCATCGCGGTAGTCGCCAAGGATGCACCGGACAAGGCGCAATGGTTCGAGGCGCCGTTCGCGGCGATCTACCACTTCGGCGATGCGTTCACCCGCGACGGCGGCATCGTGCTGCGCGCCCTGCGCCACGACGACATCAACGAAGCGCGCTCACCGATGAAGGAAGCAATGGCCGGCGATGGGGCACATGCGGCCAATAGTGGTGCCAGCCTGGTCGAGCTGCACCTGGACCTGCGCCGTGGCCAGGCGCGCTGGGAGTCGCTGGGCATCAGCGCGGTGGAGTTTCCGCTGTTCGATCCGCGCTCGGCCAACACCCGTGGTGCGCGGCTTTACGCGCCCACCATCGATGGTCCGGCCAACGCGCCCTACTTCAACGCCGTGGCTGCATTCGACATCGAGCGGGGCCGCCGCCAGTTGTGGCACTACGGGCCGGACATCATGGCCGAGGAACACGTATTCGTGCCGCGCCCGGGCAGCCGCAACGCCGACGACGGCTGGCTGATCGGCACCCTGCTCGATCCGGTGAACACGCGCAGTGGCCTGGCCGTACTCGATGCGCGCCACCTGGACGATGGACCGATCGCACAGGCCTGGCTGCCCTACGCGGTGCCGCTTGGCTTCCATGGCACGTTCGCCGCGCGCGGCTGAGTGCACGCCGCGCGGACACCGGCGCTGCCATGCTGGGGTTCCCCTTCCTGCGGAGCCCGGCATGTCCCTGGCAGACCATCGAAGCGCGCTGGCACCGCAGGGATTCCTGCGCGTGGCGATCAACCTGGGCAATCCGGTGCTGGCACAGGGAGACGCGCGTTCGCCGCGTGGCCCCACGCTGGAACTGGCCACCGCATTGGCGCAACGGATGGGGGTGCAGGCCCGCTTCACCTGTCACGACGCAGCAGCCTCGGTGGTTGCTGCGGCCAACCAGGACGAATGGGACCTGGCTTTCCTGGCCATCGATCCGGCGCGGGCGGACCGCATCGCCTTCAGCGCGCCGTATGTGGAGATCGAAGGCACCTACCTGGTGCGTGCGGACAGCCCGGCGCAGCAGGTGGCCGACCTGGACCACGATAGCCTGCGCATCGCGGTCGGCCGCGGCGCGGCCTATGACCTGTTCCTCAGCCGCGAACTGCGCCACGCCAGGATCGAACGCGCCGACACCTCCGCGGCCGCCATTGACCTGTTCGACCAGCAGCACCTGGATGCTGCCGCCGGCGTGCGCCAGCCACTGGAAACCTGGGCGCGGTCGCATCCCGGCCACCGCGTGCTGGCCGATCGATTCACCGTGATCCAGCAGGCGGTGGCGGCGCCGGCCTCGCGCCCGGCCGAGGCGTTGCAGGCGCTCCTCAACGAGGTGGAAGCGATCAAAGCCGGGCCGCTGCTGGTTGAAGCGTTCGCGCGCGCCGGGCATGCGGTCACGCTGGTGCGGTGATTGTAGAGTCGAGCTTGCTCGACTGCCTGTGCGCGAAGACAGTCGAGCAAGCTCGACTCTACAGCTGCGGGTTCAAGCACGGCTCGACGCCACAGATGCGGTGGTCGAGCGAGCTCGACGTTACAGATGTGCGTCTGCCATGTGCCGCACGTGTTCGGCGGCCTGCGCGTGCAGCCAGTCGCGGAAGGCGAGGAAGCCGCGATGGCTGGCCGAGCGTTGCGGGTACACCAGCCAATGCGGCCACGCCGTCTTCAGGCGCTGGCTGGACAGCGCCACCAGCTGGCCGGATTCCAGCAACAGGCGCGCCCGCGTCACCCGTCCCAGCGCCACGCCCACCCCGTCCAGCGCCGCACGGTGGTGGGCCTCCGAATCATCCAGTACCGCCACGAAGCGCGGCGGCGGGCTTTGCCCGCTCAACGCGAACCACGCGCCCCACGCGCCGTCGGGATCACCGAGCAGCGGCCACTGGGTCAGCGGCACGCGGTCGATGCCGCCCATGCGTTCGATCAGCGCCGGGCTGGCCATCGGCAGCAGCCATTCGTCGAACAGCGGCTCCACCACCAGCCCCGGCCAGTGCCCGGTGCCCAGCCGCAGCGCGGCGTCGAACTGCCGCTGCCGCTCGAAGTCGACCAGCCGTTCGCTCGACTGCAGGTTGATCTCGATCTGCGGGTGCGCAGCCACGAAGTGGCCCAGGCGTGGCACCAGCCACGCCGAGGCCATCGATGGCACCGCGCTGATCGTCAGCACGTGCTCGGCGCGCGCCGCATAGGGCTGGAAGGCCTCGTTGATCGCATCCAGATGCGGGCCGACCTGCTCCAGCAGGCGCTGCCCTTCCAGGGTGAGGGTGACGCCACGCGGCTGGCGGACCAGCAGCGGCTGGCCGAGGCGCTCTTCCAGCTGGCGCATCTGATGGCTGAGTGCGCTGACCGTCAGGTTCATCGATGCCGCCGCACGCGACAGGTTGCCGAGCCGGGCGGCAGCCACGAAACCCTGCAGTGCATGGAGGGGCGGTCGGGACATCAGGCTTGAATTCCTCTCAAGGCGCGCTTGCGGAAATGTCGCTTTTTGCACGTCCATGCTGCCCGTATCGTGCAATCCACTCAAGTGGAGGCACGCTCATGAACATCTTCAGCAGCCTGTTGTTCCTGCACGGTCACGTGGCCAACGCCGAGCTGGCCCGGCGGCTGGCCAGCCCGGTCCCGCCGCCCAGCAGCACTCCCGCTGTTGCCGGCCGCTGGCCGGCAACCTCGCCAACCGGGCAGCCCGCAGCTGCCGGCCGCTGCCCGGCACGCCCCTAACGCTGCAGCGCCTCCTGCACCGCGGCCGCCACATCGGTGTTGTCGATGTAGCGGCCGTCGTTCCAGCGCACATGCTGGCGATAGCCGTCATCGACGCCACGCACGCGTTTTGCAAGCAGCTCCGCGCCCGCGCCCTGGGCCCACAGCGGCACCAGCGCATTGGAGTGGTTGCCGGTGGGGCGGAAGCTCATCCCCGGCATGCGACCGCGGCCGTTGTTGCGCACCGGCTGGAAGGCGACGTCCTGTGCATCGGGGCCCATCGGCATGCTGTTGTCGTGATCGGTGGTGACGATCAGCAGGTTGCGCTCCCAACCACCGTTGCGTTCAATCCAGTCCACCACCGCCGCCACCGCATCGTTGAACTCCGCGGTTTCCTCGATCAGGCGGCCGTACTGCGGCTGGTCGCTGCATTGGCCATAGTGCCATTCGGTGCCGCAGGCACTGGTGTGCGCGGCCCAGTCGGTGGCGCCGCCTTCCACCATCAGGAACAGGCCCTCCGAAGAGCGCTGCTGCAGGAACCGCAGTGCACCGCGGGTCATGGTCGCAAGATCCGGCACGCTGTCGATCTTCCTTACGCCCGAGGGCATGGACGCATCCTTGCCCAGCACCTGCAGCTGGCGAGCCTGCTGCAGCGTGTTGGCCACGCGTGGCACGCCGATCAGCGGCCGGTCGGCCTGCAGCTGGCCCTGCGCCAGCGCGGCGAATTCCTCCTTGCCGCGGATCAGGCGCCACGGCCCCGACGGGTTGCCGCCAATGGTTCGACCCTCTTCCAGCTGCTGCCAATCCTGCTGCGACACCCACTCCCACGGAGTCGCGCAGCCTTCGGCCTGCGCTGCATCCGTGGTCGGCCCACAGGCCAGGCCATCAACGCTGTAGCCGGGGCCACCGGTGCCCATCACCAGGTCCATGTGGCCCTGTGCCAGCATCTGGTGGGCGATGGCGTGGTAGTCGTTGCGCGATGCGTTCTGCGCCGCGAACGCTGCCGGCGTGGCATGCGCGAACGGCACCGAGGTAACCACGCCGGTGGCCATGCCCAGGCGCTTGGCGCGCAGAGTGTTGAACTCGACCGGGTTGCCGTCGTTGTTGTAGTTGATGGCGTTGTTGTAGGTCTTGATGCCCGAGGACAACGCCGTGCCCGCGGCCGCACTGTCGGTCGCAACCGCCGCCAGGTACTGGTAGCCCACGAACGGCAGGTCCGGCGCGGGCACCGGTTCGGTATCCCAGGCCTTGCCCGCGTCGTAGCCGAGGGTCTGTGCGTTGTCGCCGGTCGGCTGGCTGCTGGAATTCAACGGGAACGTGGTCACCGCCAGGCGCTGCGGGAAATCCGCATAGGGGGCACCTTCACGGCTGCCGTACTGCCAGTAGGCGGCGCCATCCCAGGTACCCCAACCGGCGCCGTCGTTGATCATCACGATCACGTTGTGCGGGCGCGCTTCAGCGGAAGGCACAGCCTCGGCGCGCAGGTTGGGCTGGCAGCCCGCCAGCGCTGCCAGCGCGATCAGCAACGAGGAATGGAGCCAGCGGCGTGGCGCGTGTGCAGTCATCGGATATCCCGTCGGGCCAGCGGCGGCCCACAATGACGATACGTTATATCGTTTCAATGTTGCAGCTTCATGCAGCCGCCGCGCACTATCCTGCGGCTCTCCATTGCCACCGCATCCTCCATGTCCCTCCCCGTTCCAGAGCGCGCGCCGCTGTCCTCGATCACCCTGGATGCGGCCACCTTCGCGGTGATCCACCAGCACAACGCTGAAACCGCGCGGCAACCGGCGTCACTGACCAAGCTGATGACCGCCTACGCCGCGTATGCATGCGTCGAAGAAGGCGGGCGCGCATGGGACGAAGCGGTCACTATTGCCAGCGACGATGTGCATGCGGTGGCCGATGACGAAACGCGCATGGGCCTGGTGCCTGGCGAAACAATTGCTCTGGCACGCCTGCTGGAAGGCTTGATGATCGTCTCCGGCAACGACGCTGCATTGGCGATCGCGCGCCATCTGGACGGATCGCAGGCCGCATTCCTCGATCGCATGAACCGGCATGCGCGCCAGCTTGGCCTGCGCAGCACCTGGTTTGCCAGCGTCTCCGGCATCACCACCCCGCACCATGCCTCCAGCGCGCGCGACATGGCAGTGCTGGCCGCCTGCCTGCTGAACGATCATCCGCAGATTCTGGCAATCACCGCACAGCGCGCGTTCGCGCATGGCCGCTTCAGCCGCAACAACCAGAACGCCCTGCTTGGCGAGCACGGCGTGGATGGATTGAAGACCGGCTACACCCGGGCCGCAGGCTTCTGCCTGGCCGCCACCGCATGCCGCACGGTGCCCGGGCGGGCGCAGCCGGTGCGGCTGATTACCGTGGTACTGGGTTCTGAAAGCCGCGACGCGCGCGACGCGCTGGTGCGCGCACAGCTGGACGCAGGGTTCGCCGCGCTGGCCGGCACCAAGGCCGACGCCTGAGCTGCCGCACGGCTCAGCGCCGCTTGACGGTCGCCACGATCAGCCGCTGCAGTTCTGCCTCGGCCCCGGCCTTGTCCAGCGCGCCGGCAACCACGCCCTCTGAAAGGGCCTCAGCCGCGCCGAGGATGGCCCATCGCCCCGCCAGGGGCACGGCCCCCTCAGCGGCGAACGGGCCCAGCCAGACCTGGCAGTTGTCGATGAAATCCTGCTGGTAGCGCCGGCGCACCTCGTGCAGTTCCGGCGCGCCGACCAGCGCCGCGAGGATGCCCTGCACTTCACTGCCCTGGCTGAGGATGCAGTCGATGTAGCCGGAGGCGATGGCCGCCGCGCGATCGGCCAGCTGCGCCCTGGCGCGGCCGATGCGCTCGTGGAAGACCACGGTCTGCCGCCCGTCATAGTCGTCGTAGAGCGCCGCCAGCAGTCCATTGCGGGTCACGAAGTGATCGTAGGCCACCGGCTTGGTCACGCCCGCCGCCTCGGCCAGGCGTCCCAGCGTCAGTGCATCGGTGCCTTCCTCGCCGACCAGCGCCCAGGCCACGTCCAGCAACTGGCGGGCGCGTTGCCCGCGGGTCAGTCGGCGGCGTGTCGGAGCGGGCGTGGCAGGCATCGGCAGGGCACGGCAATCAGCGCATCGGAGTACCGATTTTACGGCCGATCTCCGCTGCCGACTGCAGATGCGCCCCGGCTGCGCCGGAATCGGCATCCAGCAGCAGTTCGGATGACAGCACGCGCGCACCGCAGTAGTCGAAGATACCCATGTCGATCTGGGTTTTCATCGCCGCCCCATAGCCGCGCCGCTCGATCATCTCCGCGCCGGCGCCGCCCACCCCGACCAGGTGCACGCGCAGCCGTTGCAGCTTCTTCTGCACCTTGCCGTCGGCGCCCTCCTGGTAGGCCCAGCCCTGGGTGAACACACGGTCGATCCAACCCTTCAGCAGCGCGGGGAAAGACCACCAGTACAGCGGGTAGACCAGTACCAGCGTGTCGGCCGCATCCAGCCGCGCCTGCTCGGCGGCGACATCGGCCGGCGCAGCGCCGGTGCCGCGGAACAGCGCCTGGTCCTGCAGGCTGAAGCGCGGATCGAAGCCCTCGGCCATCAGATCGGCGTGGGCCACGCTGTTGCCGGCATCGGCTGCGCCGATGGCCTCGCCGATGCGCCCGGCGATGGCGTGGGTCAACGAGGAAGGATCAGGATGGGCGATGACGATGAGACTGTGCATGGGAGAGCTCCGGGATTCACTAACTACCAATGGTAAGTAATGAAATCCGGCGCACCAGCCCCATCGATGGGATGCTGTTTCCGCATCCACCGTATAGTGCGGCGCTCGCCCGTGAGATGCCCGCCGATGCACCGACACCTGCTTGCCCCGCTGCTGGCCCTGCTGATGACGATGGCCGTTCCATCCGCCGTGGCCGGTGAACTCGGTCCGGAAGATTCCGCCGCCCTGCGCAGGCAGGTGCAGGCGATGATGGACGCCTTCGCACGCGGCGATACCGACCTGATCATCGCGCGCACCCATCCCAGCCTGAAGCTGGCTGCCGGTGGCGATGAGGCCTATGCGCGGATGACGCGCGACACCGTGAAGCAACTGCACAAGGCGGGCGTCACCATCGTCAGTGACGAGGCGGGCGTGCCTGGGCGCACCTACGCCGCCGGCGACGAGGAAGTCTGCTTCGTGCCACGCCAATCACTGCTGCGCGTACGCGACGCGCCGATGCGCAGCACCTCGTTCATAGTCGCCGTACGCCGGGTGGGCACGACGCAGTGGAGCTATCTGGACGGTGCCGCGCTGCTGGACAACCCCGCGCTGCTGCGGCAGCTGCTGCCGGCGCTGGAACCGGGGGTGGTAGTGCCGAAGGGCGGGATGGAAGCGCTGTAGCCGCTGGCGCATCCCTCCAGGCACGGTGTGGATCCACGGACCGCTCTGCAGAACCGGGCCCACACCGGATTTCCGTCAACGGAACAGCGCGTTCAACGCCGCGCCCGAGGCCGCCTGCTGCAGGCCATCGAAGCAGCCGTCCTGCACGATCGGTTGGGTCGCCTGCATCAAGCCGCCCCACGCCGCGCGGGCCAGTGCGCCACCGAGGCTGACCCGGCGCACGCCGAGTGCGGCGATGTCCCGCAGGCGCATGGGCGTCGGTCCACCCACCAGCAGGTTCACCGGCTTCGATCCTGCCGCGGCCACCACCGCGCTGATCTGCTCACGCGTGCTGATGCCCGGCGCGTACAGCACGTCGGCACCGGCCTCGGCATAGGCGCGCAGGCGCTGCAGAGTGTCCTGCAGGTCCGGCACCCCCACGAAGAAGTTCTCTGCACGGCCTACCAGCAGCACATCGCCGCCCGCATGGTCGATCGCCACACGGGCCGCACGCAGGCGCTCGACCGCCTGTTCGATCGGGCGCAGCGGTGCATCGGCCACACCGCTGGCATCCTCGATCGACAATGCCGCGACGCCGGTATCGATCGCCGCGGCCACCGCCTCTCCCACCGCCGTTGGCGTGGCACCGAAGCCATCACCGAAGTCGGCGTTCAGCGGCAGCGGTGTCGCTGCCGCCATCAGCCGCAGATGTTCCAGGGTGGCCTGCAGCGAAACCGCCCCATCCGGCCGCCCTTCACTCCAGGCGCAGCCGGCACTGGTCGTGGCCAGTGCCTGGAAGCCCTGCCGCTGCAGGTAGCGGGCACTGCCCACGTCCCACGGATTGGGCAGCACGAAGCAGCCCTGCGCATGCAGCTGGCGGAAGGCCGCGCGCTTGCGTTGGGTATCGGCATCGGGCGAGGTCATGGCGGGCTCCGGGGTGGCAGACCTTCACCCTAGCCCGCCGCCCGGTCGCGCTCAATGGGGATGAAGGCAGCCGTGCATGAGGTGATGCAGGCTGCTTATTGGACACCACCGTGCGCGCTGCCCGAGCGTGCTTGCCTGCCCACACAGTGCCGCCACGGAGCCCACCATGCACCCGGACCCGCAGCCCCTCGTCGACGCCGGCGACGATGACGCCCACTGGGCCGATCTGCTCTCACCCACCCGCCGACGCCTGATCGCGTCGGCCGGACTGGCCGCCGGTGGCCTGGCCAGCGCATCGACGGCAGCGGCAGCCACGCGCGACGAACGAGCCGTGAACACCACCGAGCCCGGGCAGCCCGGCTTCCGCGCCATCGTCCCGCCGGCGGCGAAGGGCAGCAGCCCCTGGGGCCAGGCGACGGCCAGCGAACCCACCCCGCGCCCGGCCAGCGTGCGCCCCGGCGAGGCCACGCTGCCCGCCACCCCACGCGCGTACACCGACATCAAGAGCTATCACGCGCACATCTACTTCGATGAGGACAGCTTCGCCAAGGCGGCCCTGCTGCGGCGCTGGGCCGCCGAACGCTTCCCGGTGGAGCTGGGCAACTGGAACCTGGAACCGCGCGGGCCGCACGTCACGCCGTCGTTCTATTTCGGCTTCACCAACGACCTGCTGCCGGTGCTGGTGCCTTGGCTGCAGCTCAACAGCCTGGGCCTGACCATCCTGATCCACCCCAATACCGGCGACGGCCGCGCCGACCATCTGCATTACGCGCTGTGGGTGAACCGCGCGCAGCCGGTGAATGCCTACAACTGGCCAGCACCGAAGCCCGGCGAGCGGGAGCCATTGGAGGAAGTCTTCCCGAACGTGGTGCCGACGGTACCGCTGGAGACCTGAGCGGGTGCGTGGCGGGGGCGGTGGCTGGCGTGCAGCGCACCTTGGGCTGCCCCTCGGTGGGTGCGTAGCTTGCTGCGCACCGGACTTCCTTCATCCACGCATGGCGTGGATCTACCGCATCACGGCCCGTTGTGGCGTCGGTCATCGCCCGGCCTTGCCGGCATCGTCGGCCTACGTGCCAGCATCCCCGGCCAGCACCACGTTCAGCGCGCCTTGATCCGGCTCCCGGCGTACAGCCGCAAGCACTCCGGCGAATTTCAAACAATCGATTGAAACACGGCAAACTTCGCCGAACTGGACAGCATCCGCCGCTTCCGCCAGACTGCCGCCCTTTCCCGTCTTCCGGATCCCATGGCGAAGCTGCTGGTCCTGCACGGCCCCAACCTCAACCTGCTCGGCACCCGCGAGCCGGAGGTCTACGGCCACACCACGCTGGCCGACATCGACCAGGCGCTGGCCGCGCAGGCGTCCGCCGCCGGGCACGCCGTGGAAAGCCTGCAGTCCAACGCCGAGCATGTACTGGTGGACCGCGTGCAGGCCGCACGCAGCGACGGAACCGCTTTCATCCTGATCAACCCCGCCGCCTTCACCCACACCTCGGTCGCCCTGCGCGATGCGCTGGCAGCGGTGGCGGTGCCGTTCATCGAGATCCACCTGTCCAACCCGCATACCCGCGAGCCGTTCCGCCAGCACAGCTACTTCAGTGACAAGGCGGTGGGCGTGGTGTGCGGCTTCGGTGCCGACAGCTACCGCTACGCGATGGACGCGGCGCTGCTGCGCGTATCCGCCACCTGATTGTCGACCCGGGCGCCACCGGCGCTCTCCTCACCTAGATAGAAACCAAAGAGGCCCTCATGGATCTGCGCAAAATCAAGAAGCTGATCGACCTGCTGGAAGAGTCGAACCTGGCTGAAATCGAAATCAAGGAAGGCGAAGAGTCGGTGCGCCTGTCGCGTGCCCCGGTGGCCGGCTATGCCGCCCCGATGCCGGCACCGGTGTATGCCGCGCCGGCCGCCCCGGCTGCGCAGGCGATGCCGATGCAGTCGCCCACCGAAGCCTCCACCGGGGGCACCGCCAAGCCGGGCCCGGCGCTGCCGGAAGGCCACGTGCTGCGCTCGCCGATGGTCGGCACCTTCTACGCCTCGTCCGCCCCGGACAAGCCGGCCTTCGTCAGCGTTGGCCAGCAGGTCAAGGAAGGCGAGACCCTGGCGATCATCGAAGCGATGAAGATGTTCAACCCGATCGAAGCCGACAAGTCCGGCACCATCGTCGCCATCCTCGGCGAGAACGGCCAGCCGGTGGAGTTCGACCAGCCGCTGTTCGTGATCGGCTGAGGGGCACGCCATGCTCGACAAAGTCGTCATTGCCAACCGAGGGGAGATCGCGCTGCGCATCCTGCGCGCGTGCCATACCCTGGGCATCCGCACGGTGGCCGTGCATTCCACGGTCGACCGCAACCTCAAGCACGTGGCCATGGCCGACGAGTCGGTCTGCATCGGCCCGGCGCCGTCGCCGCAGAGCTACCTCAACATCCCGGCGCTGATCGCCGCCGCTGAAGTCACCGACGCCCAGGCCATCCACCCGGGCTACGGCTTCCTGTCGGAGAACGCCGACTTCGCCGAGCGCGTGGAGGAGTCCGGCTTCATCTTCATCGGCCCCAAGGCCGACACCATCCGCATGATGGGTGACAAGGTCGAAGCCATCCGCGCGATGAAGTCGGCCGGCGTGCCGTGCGTGCCCGGCTCGGGCGGCCCGCTGGGCGAAGACATCGTCGCCAACACCAAGATCGCCCGTGAGATCGGCTACCCGGTCATCATCAAGGCGGCTGGCGGCGGCGGCGGCCGTGGCATGCGCGTGGTGCACGCCGAAGCGTCGCTGAAGACCTCGATCGAAACCACCAAGAGCGAGGCCAAGGCCGCGTTCGGCAATGGCGAGGTCTACATGGAGAAGTTCCTGGAGAATCCGCGCCACGTGGAGATCCAGGTGCTGGCCGACGGCCAGGGCAACGCCATCCACCTGGGTGAGCGCGACTGCTCGATGCAGCGCCGCCACCAGAAGGTGGTGGAAGAAGCACCGGCACCGGGCATCAGCGCCGAGCAGCGCGAGCAGATCGGCAAGGTGTGCACCGAAGCCTGCGTGCGCATCGGCTACCGCGGCGCCGGCACGTTCGAGTTCCTGTACGAGGACGGCCGCTTCTACTTCATCGAAATGAACACCCGCATCCAGGTGGAGCATCCGGTCACCGAAATGGTCACCGGCATCGACCTGGTGGCCGAGCAGCTGAAGATCGCCGCCGGCCAGAAGCTGTCGATCAAGCAGAGCGACGTGGTGCTCACCGGCCACGCCATCGAGTGCCGCATCAACGCCGAAGACGCCGAAACCTTCGTGCCGAGCCCGGGCACCATCACCGGCTTCCATCCGCCGGGCGGCCCGGGCGTGCGCGTGGACACCCACATCTACAGTGGCTACCGCGTGCCGTCGAACTACGACTCGATGATCGGCAAGCTGATCGTGCACGGCCCGGACCGCGAAACCGCCATCGCCCGCATGCGGGTGGCGCTGAGCGAGATGGTGGTCGACGGCATCAAGACCAACATCGCCCTGCAGCAGCGGATCATGCGTGACAAGGGCTTCCAGGCCGGCGGCCAGAACATCCACTACCTGGAAAAGCGCCTGGCCGAACGCAAGAACAAGCCGATCGCGTTGACCTGATCGGTGCCACAGGCTGGATACGGAAAGGGCGGGGATTTCCCCGCCCTTTTTCGTTGTCTGTAGCGCCGAGCATGGGCCCGGTGCTACGCAAACAGGTTCAGCGCTTGTCCGCCACTTCGGCCGGAATCTGCGAATTCGTCAGTGGGCGAACGCCATTGGGCGAACTCGGATCGACGATCACCATGGTTTCGGTGGAACCATCGGGCCAGACCACCTGGAAGGTGCTGCCGGCGGGCAGTGAGGCGAACGGCATGCCGCTCTGCGCGCGATAGACCGCCGCAACCTGGCTGGCACCGGCGCGGCGGACATCTTCCTGCGCCTTTACCGTGGTCAGTTCCACTTTTGACAGATGCCGGTAGCGATCCTCGTAGGTATCGATCATCAACAGACCGACCGCACCCGCCGAGTAAGCCACGAACAATGCCACCCAGAACCAGAATTTGGCCCCATGCTGTAACGGCGCGCGATAAATCGACCGCCACATGTGAGATAAACGGTGGGAAGACCATGTTGCGCCCACGGGAATGAAATTGCACGGGGCGGAAACCGCCCCGTGCCCCGGTCGCTCTACCAGGTCGTGTAGATCAGCTCCCGCCGCTGCACCGTCTGCCGGCCGATCGTGTAGCGAATCGGTACCACCCTGTCACTGAACTGTCCGAACACTTCCCGCATTGCCGGGTGGTCGTTGATCGTCAGGATGGCCGCGCCCCGCAGCCCGGCCATCTGTCGGGCCAGCTCCTGGTACTGCTCCACCCCAAAGGGGACACCGTAGCCCTCGGTCTCCCAATACGGCGGGTCGAGAAAGAACAGGGTGTCGGCGGCATCGTACTTGGCCATGCACTGCTGCCAGGCCAGGTGCTCTACGGTGACTTTGTGAAGGCGAAGGTGCGCAGCGCTCAGATCTTCCTCAATCCGCAGCAGATTCAGGCCCTTGCCTCCCCGTCCGAAGCCGGGCGTCTGGCCGGTCGCTTTTCCGCCCCAGGCCAGCCGCTGCAGGTAGTAGAAGCGCGCAGCTCGCTGGATATCGGTGAGGGTGTCCGGGTGCTGGAGCTGGCACCAGCGGAACATCTCCCGGCTCGTTAGCGCCCATTTGAACTGGCGCACGAACTCCTCAAGGTGGTTGGCCACCACCCTGTACAGGCGCACCAGCTCGCCGTGACAGTCATTCAACACCTCGGCCCTTGCGGGCTCCCTGGCGAACAGCAGGGCGGCACCGCCTGCGAAAGCCTCGACATAGGTGCGATGAGGCGCATCGGCCACAAGGGGTAGCAGATGGGGCAGCAGGCGGGTCTTCCCGCCCGGCCAGGGGAACAGCGTGGTCGTCTTCATTCTCAGCCTCTGCGATGGTTCTGGGCGAGGCTTGTCTCCCCCGCGCGGGGAGCAGGGCCTCGGCCAATAGCACGCGGGCTGTACGCGTGTGTTGCGGCGCCAGGCGGGCAGTTGGAGCTGCCTGCCTGGCGCCCTGTTTCAGTTCTGGAGAGGGGCTCGTTCCTGCCCGGCCGCGCCTTCAGGCAGAGCCGGTGGCACCGGCCATGCACAGCTCGGGAAGCCCGCCTTCTCCGGCATATCACGAAGCTCCTGACGGTAGACCGCCCATGCCAGCTTCGCCTCCGGAGCGAGCGGACTGTCAGGGGCTTGGGTCCAATCGGTGGCTCGCAGGCGCTTGATACGCTCAGCCCTCACCTGTTCAGACTGGACCTTCGCGAGGAGGTCAGCAGGGAGCTGCTCCATCCTTTCCTCGCCTGCGGCCAAGACCATGTCAGCGGTGACTACTCGATAGCCAGTTGTTGAAACGGCATAAGCTTCAGCGGTCATAGAAGTACCCATACACGTCAATGTAGCCAGCGCCAGAGGTCGGGGCCTGCGCAAACCAATATGTCATCCGCTGGGATGAGTCCGTGGAGTGCAATAGATACGCATCCCTCGTTGGGTCAACGGCAGATAGGCCGGACAGTGGAGGGCCTGACGCACTGTCATCAGGGGTCCCACTAAGCATGTACGCTCCAGGCGGAGCGGTGACAAAGTTGAGAATCCGAATCTGAGCTTGGGTCGCACTTATCGGGATGACCCCAGCCAATGACACTTGGGTCTCGGCTGTCGCAACACCACCATTCAGAACACGCGTAGGCGCAGCCCCCTGAGCCTCCAGATAAGCCACAAAATTGTTCTGCCCGTGCCGGAAGTTCATGATTGCGCCCGAAGCAGACGTCTTGAAACTCCCGAGGTATCGCCGCGAGGTGGCGCCCGTCTTGGCGCGGGCGGTTCCGCTGTAAGGAGCGGCCGGAGCATCCGTAACGGCCTCGATCGCCGGCGTCGACCCGTTGAGGTACAGATAGAGGTGGTACCAGGTGTTAGCCGCAAGCGTGAGGCCGCTCAGGGTCAGTGCACTCGGCACTTCGATCGCTCGCTGCAATGAGGGAATCCAAGCGCTACCGCTGGACACCCGGATGGAAGCCGGCCCGACGTACTCCATCTGCAGGCCAAGGATGTGACCAGCCATCGTCCAAAGGCCGGCCCCGGCGGCGACGGAGGCCGCGCTGGCGGCGGCGAGCTGGGAGAGTTTGACGTCAGGCATTGTGGTTACTCCAGGATGATCGGGTCGCCGGCTTCCGTGACGATGCGGTCGCCCGCTTCGGTCACCAGCTGGGCGCGGTAGAGGAAGGTGTGCTGCAGGCGTTGCCAACTGGTGAAGCCGTCGCGCACTGCCTCGATCTCAACCCGCAGGGTCTTGCCGCCGCTGCCGACTGGCGGCAGGTAGCTGTCGGTCGCGGCCGTGATGCCGGCCTGCGTGCGCACCAGGGTGTCCTGCAGGTACCAGCGTGCGGTGTACGTCGTGCCCGGCTCTGGGCCGATGCTCGCCTGCTCGGAGTCCACCAACTGGTCGGCCTGCAGGAGACGGTCGCGGTGCGCCCAGGTGGCCACGACTGTGCCGCCATTGCCCCAGGCCTCGGCCGGGTAGGCATCGCCGTTGATGCGCAGCCGTCCCGGCGGGTACGGCCGGATCTGGCGCCGGCGCATCGTCAGCGCGATCGCCGTGGCCAGATCCGGATTCAGCTCGCCCTGGCTGGTGCGGGTGATCAGCTTCGCCTGGGGCGACTCGTTGGCCAAGTACTCGCGCCCGTCGAAGCCGACGTATTCGTCGGTGAACCACACCCGCGCACCCACGGCATGCGGCATCGGCACAGTGTCCACGCAGCCACGGGCCACGGTCAGCGTCGCGGCCACCGGGTCGATCGACACCACCCGGACCAGCTCGTCATCGATCAGCGCCTCCGAGCCGACCTCGATCATGTCCAGGCTGACGCCGGCGGACAGCGCGATCGCCGTTGTGGTGGCCGTCATTGCGGTGATCAGCAGGCCAGTGGGAGCGAAGTCGGCCGCGCCCGCCTCGGCGAACGGCGCACCTCCCAGCCGGGTCTGCAGCGTGTAGCCGAACGCCACCGAGGTCGGCCGCACACCGATCGAAGTAAGGTAGCCGACGTCAGGCGACACAGCAGCCAGCTCCGACGCCCCGAGAGTCGTAGCCAGGTCGCGGTAGCTGGCCTCCTGCAGGCGCTGCACGGTGACCGGCTTGGGCTTGGTGTCCGGCTCCACCCAGGCATTCTCCGAAGGCTGGATGTAGCTGGCAGCGGCCATGCCGGCGACGTCCTGGACGACGGTCAGCACTACGGCTGTCTCGGTCTGTGTGCCGTCGTCGACGTCCAAGATGCGCACTGGCATGCGGGCAACGCCGCGCCGTGGCCACGACAGGGCACGCACCTGCCCGCGCTTGAAGGGGCCGGCATCCTGGCGTACACGGATCTTCACCCTGCAGGGCAAGCTGCTCACTGCCGCCACTTCGCGCGCCGCAACCCGGCCCGCGAGCGCAGCGTTCCACAGGCCGGGATAGTTCTTGCGACTGCTGACGACACGGCCCTGCGCCTGAACGCTGGCCAGATTCTGGTAGGTGACAGCTGCGTCCTTGTTGGTGGCGATATCCCGGTAGACGACCGTGATCTCGTTGACGCTGCCTTCCAGCATCGGCTGCTGCCACTCCAGCAGCTCGATGATGTTCGCCGGGCCGATCTCTTCCAGGGTGGCTGGGTCATAGTCCGGCCGCACCAGCACCAGCTCGGTCAGCCCCGTCACCGGATCCTCGATGCGCATGCCACCAATGTGGTCGCACACCATGTCCATGAACTCGCCTGCAGGAACTGATCGGGACCACTTCAGGCACAGGCCGAACCCTTCGTTCTTCAACGTCTGTGCCGCCTTGCGGAAGCTCTCGTCGTTGATCACGTCGATCGGGTGGCCCATGCCCTCCGTGCGCACCTGATAGATGATGTGGGCTGGGTTCATCCCTTCATCGATCTGCACCAGGTCGCCCTGCCATAGCCCCTTTTTCCAGCCTTGGCGCCAGCGCGAGACCTTCTTCGTCCAGTTCTTGATGTACGGGTTCATGGCCGACACCTGGCCATTGAAAACCGTCGTGAACAGGCCACGGGCAGCTGGCCACGGGCCGGGCACCAGCGACTGCAGATAGGTGCTTGGCATCTGGGCGGGCTCGCCCATGCGCACCTCCAGCGTGCCGACGATGCCGCCTTCGCCCTTGTCGCCGCCGAAGACCTCCGGCGCCAGGATCGTGATCGATCGAGATGCGGTAATCGGGCCGGTGGCAGGTACCGTCCTGGGGATGTTCATCCCGAGCACCTTGGTCCACGCCGTTTGCGCGCTACCGTCCCAGACCTTGCGGTCGCCGACGCGGATCTCCCGCAGCGCATCCACCGGGCCGAGGCATTCGCCCATATAGAGGGCCATGTAGTAGCGATAGCCTACGGTCTGTTTCTTGCCACTACCCACGGCCTGCCTCCTCGCGGGCGATCGCCGCCAAGCGCCGTGCGAAGGCGTCGTCCAGTGCTTCGAACTGCTCTACCGGCAGGCCTTCATCCAGGAAGCGACGCAGATCCAGACCGTGACGATCCATCCAGCTGCGGATGCCGGCGGCGCACAGCACGCCGCTGTGTTCGCCCAGCTTGGCCGCGCGGGCGTGCTCGACGGTAACCAGGACAGGACGATCCATCACTTCTTGCCACCCTTGACCTTGATCGGCGTGGTGCGCAGATCGCCGTAGAACAGCACGTTGGGATCATCGATCCAGTTCGTACCGAAGACCATGCTGCACTCGCGACCGTCCTCGGCGGTGGGGACATTGAAGTCCTCCAAGGCGGCCGGCTTCGGAACCGTAGGCTTCGGGCGCATCACGTAACTGACGATCAGCGCCACGATCATTACGACGATTTGAACCCACATGGGAGGCTCCTTTAGAAGATGGGATCGGGTCCGAAGGGGTTCTTCGGCGGGATGGTGTGCTGGCCGCCGTAGTTCAGCGCGTTGTTGAACTTCTCGTGGCAGATCTGCAGGGCGTGGCCACAGCCGGGGTAGGCAGACACCAGTGCGCCCGCAGCGAGCGGCGCTGCGGTAAGCAAGGTGAGGGTCGGGCCAACATGGCCCACCACGAAGCGATACTCGATGGCCGTGCCCTGCACCCACTTGATGAAGCCGCCGACGAACCAACCATCCGGCTTCGCCGCGAAGGCAGTGGACGTGATCGTCTGAGCGGATGCGGCCGACAACACGCCATCGACTCGGAACAGCTCCGAATTCAGGCCGCAATCGGCATCGAACAGCGCAAACGGGCACTGCGCCTGCCAGCATCGGCGAAGGCCGTTCGTCGCGGCGGCGCCGGCATTGCTCTGGCAGGTCAGGATCAGATCATTCTGTCGCTCGCTGAAGTCGCTCAGCACGCCATTCCAGGTGCCCCGGATCGCGCCATCGCTCTTCCGGATCCGCCGCCACCGAACGATGATCCGATCGGTCGGCGGATATGGCCGCAGCACTGACGCCAACGAGAGGGACAGCGGTACGGTCACCTCAAGATTGGACCTGGCCTCCTGGGCAGACTGGCCAAGTCGGCCACGCTTGATTGCCTCGGGGCTGAACGACTGCGAGTCGTAGATCTCCACCCGATCGCTGGACGTATAGCGCCAGCGCTGGGAACCACGCCCAAACTCATACAGCTCAACATGGCGGGAGAACAGGCTCACGGTTCGCTCTCCTCAGCGCCAATGCCGGCGAAGGACACGCGGCAACGCGCGACGCCCTCACCATCGGTTTCATGGGACAGCTCCACGGTGTCGGAACTGAGGCGGGCCAGCACCATCCAGCTGATCAAGCGGATGGCACTCGGCTGCAGGGCGATGCCGTGCGGCACGTCCAGCTGCAGGAACTCCCGCTGTGGATCCAGCTCTGTGGCCTCAATCAGTTGCCGGTACAGCACCTGGCCACTGAACAGCTCGATGCGTAGGTGACGACGACCTGCCTGGGCGCGCCCGAAGCGGGCCACGCCTGCCCAAGCCACCACGATGCCGCTGGAGGTGGTCAGGGCTGGCTCGACCAGCTCCAGGTCATCGGCCCAAGACGGCACCCACAGCGCAGCCGCGCGACCCTGCAACCAGTACAGCAGGCTGCGCAGATTGGCCTGCTCGGTGCGCCCCCAGGTTTGCCAGGCGTGCGACTGCAGTGGCCATGCCTTGCCGGTGATGTCATCGACGGCGACAGGGCCGATATCGCCATCGATCACCACCAGCTGCCGGCCGAACTCGGCCGTCTGCGCCTGGTCGAGGTCGGGGCGCTGCTCCAGCACAGGTCGACCGCGATAGACCGCCGCCGGCGCCGCTGCTGGCCAGTCGCAGGTCTCCACCGCAGCCAGGCGCACGGTCGACCGCATGACCTGGTCGGTCACGCGTTCCAGGCTAGGGGTCTCGGCAATGCGAGCTGTCCTGCAGGGCAGCACCCGTGTGCCAGGTGCCCAGGCGTTGGCCGTGGGGCGGGCCAGTTGCAGGCTGTCGGCGGCAATGTCGGCCACTTCCACCAGCTCGTAGGTGGTGACGTCCTTCCAAAGCATGGCCAGGCCGCCGGGGCGGTAGTCGCGCTGCGTAGCGGCCTGTACCGGGATGGACTGCACACCCAGCGCCAGGCGCGCACCCAGCCACGACACGTCGTTCCAGACCGGCAGCGCCCAGGTACGCGCCGACCAGTCGAACAGCGCGTGTTCGAGCACCTGGCGCTCGCGCCGGTCGGCCAGCACGCTGAACTCCCAGGAGCGCCTCGGCGAGCCACGCAATGGGAATCGGGCTTCGCCGCCGCCGATCGACTGCTGGACGTCGGTCGCCCAGGCCAGCGTTTCGGTGACAGGCCGCTCCCAATCCGGCGGCAGCATCCACGCCGACATGCGATTGCCGGTAATCGTGACGGTGCGGCGCCCCAGGGCCACGAAGTCGTAGGACAGCGACGCCGCGATTACCGGCGGACCTTCTGTCGTGACCGACAGCTGCCAACGACGCAGCTGCAGGGCCGAGAATGCCAACGGCGGGGCGGCAGGGCCTACCAGCTCAACGCCTTCGCCGTTCTCAAGTGTCACCGAGGCCAGGGTCTGCTGCTGAAGGTACGCGTTCCAGACCTGGACGTAGCGCACCTGGTTGGTGACCAGGTTGCCCAGGTCAATCCGCAGCGGCAGAACATGGATCCGGTAGTACCAGTCGTCGAACGATGTGCGCTGCTGAGGGCCGCTGGATCGCTGTTCGGGTTCCTCGATGGTCGATTCTTTGGTCGACCCGGTGTAGAAACCCAGCCGTGCAGCTGCGCCGCGAAACTGGAGAGGAATGCGGGTGCGCGGTATCGCCAGATTGCCACTGCGCCAGTTGGGCCCTGTGCTGCTCTGCGTGGCGAGAAAAATGGCCATCAGGATTTCTTCACTGCCCAGCCATAGTTGCCGCTGGCCGGCGGCGCGTTGGTCGCGTTGCTCATGGCCAACTTGCGCACCCACGGGAAAACGACCCAAGTGTCATCGCCGATCGTCACTTCCATTTCAGGTTCGAGCTTCTCCAGGTAGCAGGCACGAAGTCCAGGAACTCGCCCGATCGGCGACAAATACACGCCGGTACCGGGGCGACGAATGCTCAGCTGGATAGGATGGAAGACGCTACGGCCAGAGAAAACATTCTCGTCGCACCCACCAAGGGCATATCCCAGCCACATGCTGTCGTAACTGGAGCTGGTGGTCGACTGGTAGATTGATCCGACGCCGCTTCCAGCTTGCCCCTCGGTGCCCAGCGTTCCGTTGAAGTAGTTGCAGATCTGGCTATAGCTGTTGATGCGACCATCCTCAGCCGAGTCCGCACGCACGTGCCCACACCCCGTGGTGCTGGTGTTATTGCCGAACAGGACAACGTTGTTCCCGCTCTGGCTCACCATTCCGCTGTAGATACCCGTTCGCGCCCAGTAGGTTCCGTCGACATACGTACCGCCTGTGTACGCACCGGCCTTCTCAAGAACGCCGAAGGTGTGGTGGCGGTACTCGCCGGCAACGGCCTGTGCGATAGCGACGTGGATCGCGTTGCCGTTGGCGAACAGCTTCAAACGTGGGAATGGCCCAGCCAGCTCATACGTGGAGATGTCGCGCGGTGAGACCAATGGCTGTGCGGACGGTGTTGCGTTCCCGTCATAGCCAATCGAGATACGAGATTTCAGGCTCAACTGGTCGGTGTTGAAAAGATGGACGTAGTCGGAGACGCCAGGGATGCGGAGCGTGGCGGTGCGATTGGCACCGACCAGATTGTTACGCTCGACGGTCCAGCCATTCGCCTGCGCGAACTGAACCACCAGGTCGATCAGAGTCTGTACGTTGGGGACGTTCGTGAATTCGGCGTAGGCCATCTCTTACTCCAGGGCAAATGCGGCGTACTGCCCATCGCCTGTTCGATAGACATTGGGGACTAGCAGGTGGTCAACGCCGTTCACTGTGGCGATCTGCTCAGCCGTGGCACCGAAGGCCGGCGTGTAGAAGACTCCGTCAAAGCTGCCGTAAAACTGTCCGCCTTCCGGCACCTCGGTGACGCGCGAGCCGCGATCAACGCTGCCCGAGGTCCAGCCGACCGCCATAAGCTGACCGCGCTGTAGCCAACGCTGGCCATCGAGGCAACTGCGGACATTCTGATTGCCCACATATGGGTTCCAGGGCATGGTGATGCGACCCGTGGCTACGTACGTGGTGGTGTATCCATTGCGAACTGGTAGCCAAGCCTGCACTGGCGTGAAGAGATAACCTTGGCTCAATGCGGTGTTGCTCTGCCCGTCCGCGACCGCATTCCAGAAATTGGAGTGTTCGTAGGTATCCAGCGACGCCACACCGTTGCTGCCCAAGAACGAGCCGCCAATGAACAGCGGATAGCTCCAGTCTCCCGGAAGATGCTCGGGCAGAATGAATCCGCAGTACAAAGCGTCGTACCGGCCGTTGATGCGGGTAATCACTTTGAAGCAACGGCCATTGGCGATGAACCAATACTTGATCGGCGAGTTGACGCCAAGGATCGACGCATAGTTGGAGTTGGCCCCCGGCTGGGTGACGATACCTGGAAGATCCGGGTTGTACGCGGTGTGGCCACGCATACGAATGTTGTAGTAGTTGCTGGCCGGTACGACCCAAGCCTGCAGAGATAGATAGATCTCATCCTCACCGGCAAGCCCTCGACCCTTCAGCGACACGAAATCGCTGGCAGCGATCGGGCCGCTGGCCACGCCGCCCACCACCTGCCACTGCTGGTTCGCTGCCACCAGGGCGGCGTTGGTAGTCAGAAAGTCCCGCAAACGGGCCATGAGGTCGGTGATGTTGGCTGCGGTGTCAGTTACCCAGGCCATGTTCAGAGTCCCAATACTTGGCGGATCGCCGCAGAGTTGCGGCTGATCTTGTTGATGACGGTGGTGTCGCTGCCTGGATCGTCCAGGTACTGGTCGAGCAGGTCCGGCGAAACCTGGTTGATCACGCGCAGGCCCAACTGCGCAGCAGTGCTCGGCGGCGCCGAAGCTGCGCTGGTGAACACGGGGGACCGCTGCAGCGTGGGCATCGCTGCCACATGCCCTCCGTCGGCATAGCCACGCCAACGATCGATTGCCGCCATACCGACCTGGTTGAAGGCCGACAGGAATGCCAGCGCACCGGGCTGGCGCACCACCTCCTGTCGGTGGACGAACTCACCGGCGTGAACAAAGCCCGCCAGTTGGTACTTGTCACCCGGTCCGGTGAAGCCGCCGCTGGAGTAGCCGGCCGCGCTGGAAACGGCCATTGCTGCTGCAGCTGCCTGCATCTGACGAGCCGCCTGGGAAATCGCCTGCGCGCCGACAATTAGTCCCACGCTGGACGAACCAAGGGTGGTGGCCGAGGTCTCCAGTTTGGAGGCACCCACACTGACGATCGCGCCCGCCGCCGCAGTAGCTGCCGCAGCCTTGGCCATGTCCTGCGCGCCGTCACCACCGCTGTTCCCCTTGTCGCCGGCGAAGAGCCCCATCAACTTCATGGTCGCGGCCTGTGCCAGCTGCGCGGCCGCGAATTCTGCAATGCCTTGGGCGATGCTGAGGAAGAAGTTTCGCACCGACTCGGACAGCGAATCGGTTTGCATGATCAGCGAGGTGAACAGGTTCGTGAACGATCCTTCCAGCGTGTTACGGATGGACTGTTGGAGCAGGTTTGTGGTGGCCGCCATCTCCTGCAGCTTGAGCTTGATCTGCTCCACGTTTGCCAGTGCGGCCGGATCCTTCAGCTTCTCTGCGGCGGCCTGCATTTGGGGGACAAGCGCCTGGAGAGCACCAGACTGCTGGCGGTAGAGGTCGACCACACGCTGCTGCGCGCCCGCCTGAGTGATCAGGCCCGCCTGCAGCTCCAGCTGAATCCGCTGCTGGGCCAGTGCAATGCCTCCCATTACCCTGTCGTAGGTCTCCTGCAGATTCTTGAGGTCAGTGCTGGCCTTGCTCAGATCCATCAGTTTGGAAATGTCGGCGGCATCCGCTGCTCGGCCCGCCGCCTCCAGCTCTTCCTTCAGCTTCGTCAGCTCGCGCGTGGTCTTGGCCAACTCTGCATTGGGACCACGTCCTTGCAAGGCCGCAATGCGATCACGGATGTCCAGCATCTTGCGGTCGGCTTCGACCCTGAGGTTGGCCAGATCCAGCTTCTTGGCTTCGTCCAGCAGCTCCTGCTTGGTCTTCGCCGAAGCGTTCTGGAAATTGCCCTCGGCAATGGCCGCCTGGATGCGGGCCGTTTCGGTCGCCTTCTTGCGGGTCTCATCCAGCGTTCCGACCAGATCGATCTGCTGCTTGAGCCGCTCCAGCTCCCGCTGTGCCGCGGCCTCATCTTTCTGGCTCTCGGTCTTGGGCGTCTTTCGAGTGCGCTCTTTGAACTTCTCCTGCAGCTGGGCGACCCGCTTGTCATAGGCGCCGCCGCTGACGCTGCCATCGTCGCCGAAGCTGACACCCTTGAGGAGGTCGCTTCCTGGATTGGCCTTGCGCAACTCGCGGAACTGCTTGGCAACCTCTTCGGTTGCCTTCTTCAGCTTCTCGGCCTTGCTGGCACCCTCTTCGAGACCTGAAGCGATCGCCTTGGCGGCTTCGACGCCGGCATCTTGGACCCGCTGGGCCTGGCCGGCGCTCTCGGCGGCATTGACGTCACGATCGTAGGCGGCCCGCGCCTTGCGGAGCCGGTCGATCTGCTTGATCTGCTGGTCGTAGTAGTAGCCGATGGCTGGGGCATTACCGTTCTTCAACGCCTGCTGCAGTTGCTCGGTCGTACCACGCATCGCCGCAGTTTCTGCCCGGAGCATCGCTTCGGAGTCGGTGCGACCGATGTCCTTCAGTCCTTGCCAGACGCGCTTAAGCGTACGAGCAACGCCATCCCACGCCTGCTCCAGATATCCGGCCCGCGACTCCATTTCTCTGACACGCTGGTCGCTGACATTGGCGATGGCCTCCAGCGCTGTCTTGGCGGCGTCGGTCGCCTTGCCCTGATCCTCCAGCGCCCGAACCTGTTCGTACACCGCTGCGGTGAGGAAGTGGTACTGCTCGTTGAGCTTGGCCAGCGTGGCCGAAGGCGCCTTGGAGACCTCGACCACCTTGGCGGTGGTGCCCTCAATCGACTCGCCCGTCAATTTGGCCAGGTTGACTGCGACGCTGATCGCTGTAGACAGGGTGTTGGCGGTCAGCTTCCCGCTGGCCGCAAGTTGCTGCGCAGCTGCCGTTGCATCGGAGTATTCGCCAGTGACCGCACCGACAGCATTCGCCTGGGCATAGAGCTGACCACTGGACACGCCAAGTGAATGGCCTGTCGAGATCACAGCAGCGTCGAAGGCTCGCAGCTGCTTGTATCCCTGCAGCGCGGCGAAGCCAACAACACCCAGCCCGGCAGCCACACCGCCTAGGACGACCACCGCGGGATTGAGCGCACTGGTGAGCGCGCGCGCGGCGGGCACGACACCGCCGAAGGAATCCTTCAGCTGGCCGCCCTGCTGGATGGCCACCATCCAGATCGGCATGCCGCTGACGATGCTGGTGGTGATATCGGTGATCTGCGCCGGCAGCTGGCGCATGGCCATCTGGTACTGGCCGGCCGAGATCGCCCCGGCGCCCAGGCTGCGGCTGGTCGCTTCGGCAACCTTGACGGCGTTGCGCTGGACGTTGATGCCCGCCAGGGCGCGGTTGTACTGTTCGCGGCTGATGCGGCCGGCATCCACCGCCGCCTTGAGCTCCTGCTCGTCCCGCTCCAGCTTCTGCAGCTTTACTGATGCACTGTCATAGCGGCCCAGGGCGCCCTCAACAGCGCGCTGACGCTGTTGCTCCGACCGAGCCAAGCCCGCTTCCTGCTTATCCAGCGCCTTGAGCGCGCTGTTGTAATCCTCGGTGGTGATCAGGCCGCGCGCCATCACCCGATCAAGCATCGCCTCGGTGTCGGCCAGATCGGACATGCTCGCCGCGCCGCGCTCCAGACGTGCATCGAGCTCGGAGATCAGACGGATCTCATCGGCCACTGTTTTCTGCACTGCCGCGCCGGACGTTCGGACACGATCTGCGGCGGTGGCCACATCCGCCGACATGGCCTTGGCTGATTCTCCTGCCGTTGCCATGCCCGCTGCGCCGGCGGCCGCCTTCTGGCCAGCATCCTCCATTTGGCTGCCCGAGGCGGCACTACTGCGGGCAGCCCTATCCAAGGCATCAGCGGCCTTCTTCGCCTCTTTCGTGACGTCGCCCAGGCTGGCGCCGGCATCCTGGCCGGCGCCCTTGACCGAAGTCAGGCCTTTCTGGACCACTGGCAGCGCCTGGCGCACCTGCTCGATGTCCAGGGCGATACGCATCGCCAGTTCGAGGTTGCGCGAGGAGGCCATTGTTATTTCAGATCCTTCAGCAAGGTGGTCATCGAATTACCGCCGGCATACGCAGCGTTGGCGTCGGTAATGCGCTCCCGTCGCGCCCGCCGCTGCTGAGCCTGGACGTGCTCCCAGGCGAGGGATATCTGGCGCTTGGTCATGCGACCGATATCGCCAAAGCTGCGGCCGTAGCCAGCGTTGATCAGGTCGGTGAAAACGCGTCCGTAACCGACGGGAGTGCCTTTTGACTGACGGCGTTTCGGAGCAGGCGGCGGAGAAAAAAACTGCTATTGGCCTGCCACCACAAGAGCAGCATCTGCTCGCCATCGGTTTCGTTGAGCGTCTCCAGCCACGCTTCCTGCTCCCGCACCTCGGCTGCGTGATCCTTGGCATCAGCCGGCGGCGCTGCGATCGAGCATGCCAGTAGATGCCGGATCAGATCCGGGTGGGACATAAGTGCATCCATCACCTGCAGCATGGAAGGCGGATCGGCGCCCTCGAACAGCGGCTGCAGGTCCCCAACCAGTGGTGCGGCGGTCTGCAGGATGCGAGCGGCCTCAAAGAAGCCGTACTCGCGCACTGTGATGGTCTTTCCGCCGAGCTGCCCCTGCTGCTGGCCGGCCAGCACGTCCAGCTCACCGGCTATGGCCCCCGGATCCGTAGTGCCGGATCCGGGGGACTGCTGACCGACATTGCCGATCACCTTGGCCATCAGGCTGCATCCACCAGCAGGGCACGGGCGTACAGGCCGAAGCGCGGATCGGCCTGTCGCACCGGGTCAATCTTGGCCTCGCCGGTGAGCGCAATCTCACCGAAGGTGTCGTTGATCAGCGACAGCGTCTCAGAGGCCGGGAAGGTGACGCGGTGCACCTCGCCGCGGAAGCGCATGGTGGTGCCATCAACACTGTTGACGCCGTCGAAGAGCACGTAGTACTCGGACTTGGTGCTTTCGAAGACCTTCACCAGGCTGTGCGCAGCGTACTCGTAGGCCTTGGCCACCACTGCCGTCTTGTCGGTGAGGAAGGTGACGATGCCGGTGGTCAGGTTGACGGTGTAGTCGGTGTCCAGCACCAACGGCGCGGCTGGGGTGCCGCCCTCCAGAACCAGTGCACTGATCGCCGCATACTCCAGCGCGACCACATCGCCCGGCTTGACCGTACCAATGGCCTCGTTGACTGCTGAGCCGGCAGCCAGCTCCATGCGGGTGCCGTCCGTGGCCAGCGCCAGGTGATCGGTGTTGAGCTGGCCCAGGGTCAGATTGACGCCGAGGTTGCGCTCGGTGGTCATGGTAGCGCCGACACCGCGCACACCGGACCAGCTTTCCTTCTTGGTTTCACGAGTGCTGGACATGGTCAGCTCGAGGACGCTGGCGTCATACGCCCAACGCGCCGGTGCGCGGCTGCCGTCGGCATTGCGCAGGCCCAGGTACACACGACCCTGCAGGGAGAAATACTCGGTATCGGACATGGCTTACTTCGCCTCCTGGGCGATGGCAGCAGTCGCCTGGCCGTTGGCCTTGCGCGACGGATTGGGGGAAGAATCGGCGTCGGGAGCGTCGATGAAGCCGCGCTCAACCGCCCAGGGCACCAGGTCGGCAGGAAGCTCCACCGTTTCGCCTTCCGCAATGGGCTTGCTCGCAAGCGTCAGGCCCGCCTTCTTGATCGTGTGCTTCTGAGTGGTCTGGGTAGTCATCGCGGAATCTCGGGTTGAAGAACGGCTTGGGTCTTCCATACGTCGACCCACAGGGCGGTGGCAGCGTCGTAGTCCTCGAGGTTGCCCTCGATGAGCTGGCAGGCACGGCCACCAGGAATGGGCGGTGTCCAGCCCAGCAGCGGCTGACGAACCTTGCCCAGCAGCAGGCGCAGCTCATCGATCACCTGCGCCCCACGCTGCTCGCGGTAGTTGCGGCAGACGGTCACCACCGCGAAGTTCACTTCGACCAACTGCGCCAGGCGCGACTGCTGGCCGGGGATCGAAACGCCGGTTTTGGTCTCCAGCGGCATCTCCCGGGCCAGCAGCACGTAGCAGCACGGCGCGGGGAAGTCGCGCAGCGCTGTAACGGCGGCGTAGTCGGCGCTGCCCTGCACCTGGCGCAGCTCCTTCTCGCTGACGCCCTGTCGGATGCGATCGCGCACCAGGCCAGTGTCGAAGGGCTGGGTGCTCACCGGCCGTAGTCCTGCAGGGTTCGATGGCTGAACTCTCGCGGTGGTGCACAGACCTCCGGTGCACCGCCGCTGGGCGCAGGCAGCGGGTCATCGGCGCCAAGGCTGAACTTGCCGTCGCGCACCAACTCCAGAAAGCGCAGCGCTTCCTTGTAATCGCGTACCACCGGATCGGTACGTTCCTCGGTGTTGACCCGGTCCTTGTGCAGCAGGTAGCGCGCAATCCACCGGGCCCAGGTGGACACGATGCCCGGTACCGGCGCCGGCAGCGGTACCGGATAGGGCTTGGGCTTGCGCATGACCAGGTAGCCGTTGATCACGCCATCGGCATCGTCCAGGGCGCTCTGCACGTGCGCGGCCGCCTCATCGGCGATCGCCACGTCGGCCGGGTCGAATGCGCTGCGATCGCTGCCGAGCAGCGTGGCATCCATCAGCGCATCGTCCACAACCGGATAGCGCTCCGGCGTGGCCACCTGCGCCAGTTCCTGGGCGAGCTTGGCCGCCGACAGCAGTGCGAGCGTGCAGTAGGACATGGCGGCCAGTTACTCCAACTCTTCCGGGTCTGCAGGTTCGTCACCGAGTACGCCCGCGTCCTGGTAGGCCTGAGCCTCTTCCCAGGTCATCTCTATCCAAGCCGGCGGCTTGACGACCACGCCCTCGTGCTTGAACGGGCTGAGTACTTCAAAGCATGCAGACAGCCAGAGACCATCAGAAACCAGTGCATCGGGCGAATCGTCCCCACCAGCGGCAACCCCAATGGTGGTGTCGGCTTCCGGCGACGGAGCACCCGCGTCGATGGCGGCGTCCTGGTCCGCTGCCGGATGGTCAGCCTGCAACGGGTCGACGGCAGCACCATCGCCTGCGGAGGCCGCCGACGTGGCGGTCTCCAGCTCACTGTGGCCTTGCTCCGGCACCAAGCCGTCCGTCGCCGGCGGTGCGTCGGCAGTCTTGTCTTCCGTGACGACTGGCACGTCGGCCGGCTGGTCGTCCTGGACGGTCTTGGGTGCGCTGGGCGGCGCAGTGCGGGGCTTGGCCACGACGATATCTCCGAATAGGTGTGGTGCCGTGCTCTCCGACTGTCACGCATGGTTCTCCTGTGCTTTGCACGGACAGGCCCGCGTTCGCCTGCTGCTGCCGCTCGCTGGGTTGTACGGGTAAGGCGGCAACTGCGCCGACTATCCTTTGCCGGCGCCGGTCATCAGTTGCCTGCGCCGCTGATCAGATAGCCGGCGGCCATGCCTGCCAGGACCGGGGTGGCATCGTTGCTGACCCCGTAGATCCAACTCTTGGCGCTGTTGTCCCAGTAGGGAACTTCGACCAGGGGCATGCCTTCGATGCGATAGCCATAGCCGTAGCTGGGCTCCTCGACGTTGGCGTTCACGTCAGCGCCAGGGCTGACGTAGGCCAGAACAGCCGAAGTACCCCAGACATCACCGAATGCGCCATTGTCATCGGCCACCACACCGCCGCCGACGACGATGTTGTCGATCTCGAAAACCTGCTTGAGCAGATCCAAGGTGACCTTGCGAATGCCGGTGCTGGCCGAGCGATCAATCAGCTTTGGATGCTGCTTGAGCTGCTTGAACGCCTTGGCAGACAACAGCATGGTGTTGGGATACAGACCGATGCTGTCACGCACAGCTTCCTTGCCGGTTTCGACGTCCTGCGCAGGATTCGAAGCAGCGTTGGACCACACGTTGTTGCCAGCCAGCGCGACTTTGTGGTCGTTGTCGTAGTTGGCTGCATTGGTGGCGATCTTGGCGCTGTCCACCTCGTACTCCAGCAGCAGCGAGCGCAGCACGATGTTCACGGCCCGGGTGCTCAGGTTGATCCCCGGCACCTGGCTTGCATCTCGCATATGTTCACGCGGTACCGGCGCTTCCAGTGCGCTCGGGACGATGGCGTACGGCTTGCCCTCATAGCCGAAGCGGATGCGCTTGGTATTGGCACCGGGGGCACGCTTGGCGTTGTAGATCTTGAAGGACTCCTTGCCGAACTCGATCACCTGGCCGCCATAGGCGGCGACGTCGGCGAAGGGGAACAGCGCGGTGGCGACGAGCTGCGCCTGGCGGTAGCCACGGGCGTGTTCGGAAAGGATCGGGTCAACGACACGAACCTGGCCGGGGGTCATTTGTCCAGACATGTAAATCTCCTGCGGCGCTAGCCGGTCAGTTCGGGATGAGGATCACTTCGAGGACATCGCCATCGGCGGTGGCCGTGGCGCCAGGCGCCGCACGGGCAACGACCTTGCCGGCGTCGGCGGTGATGGCCTTGCCATCGGCACCCACCTGGAGGGCGGCGCCGGCAGCGATTGCGCCACCTGCGGTCACTTGCGTGGTGCCCAGGACGTCGACCGGAGCCAACTGCCCGACGGCGGCATCCGAGCGCGCAACCCCGCAAGCGTTGCCGCCGGCAGCGGCGACTCCACCGGTCGGCGAGACGAAGCGGTTGTGGGTAAGGGCTGCCGCGGCCAGCACGGACAGCGTGAGCAGAGCGATGTTCTGGGACATGGTGGGCTCCTGGATTGGAAGGTCAGCCGCCGACCGCGGCGACTGCAGCCGCCCAGGACGTGCCGGGGTGCTGCTGCTGATAGGCCTTGGCCTGGTTGAACAGATCCGCGCGGCCAGCATCGACATGCGTGCCCGGGGGCGCGGCGAAGTTCGCCGCTGCGTTGGGTGCGTCGCCACCGGACTTCTCGCCGAAGTCCACTGCCTTGGGCAGGCTGGTCAGCAGCTCGCGCAGGACCGACTCAGCTGGCTTGGACACCGTCGTTTCGCCCTCGGCGAAGTTCAGCGGTTCCTTGCCATTGGGCTGGGCCAGCAGCAGCTCCACCACCGCCGGCTGCTGACGGGGCAGCAGCTTGCCTTCCTTCACCAGGCCTTCGGCGAACGCCACCGCGTCTTCGCGTCGGGCCGCCTGCTCACGGGCAGCGAGGGCCTTCTCGCGAGCGTCCAGGGTGGAAGCCTGCTGGTCGAGCTGCTGCTGGCGCTGGGCGTGCTCGGGGTTGTTCTGCTGGGACATGGGGTCGATCTCCGATTTGACCTGTTCACGAGTAGGAGGCGTTGCCGGGATGAGCGCAGGCGCGCCGATGGCGCTGCGCGGGAACTGGGTGAGCAATGGCGACGCAAAGAGGGCCGAGTTGCGCGCTCCGTCGTCATCGCGTGTGCTGCTCTCGATCCCACGGATCTGCCAGTCGGGAATGACCTGGTCGGCCGTCTCAAGGCCTTGGGTGTCGATCAGCCAGTCGCGGAAGCGGCGGAACAGATCCGTCAGCGTCCAGCCCAGCGGGGCCAGCGACATGGCAAAGCAGGCGGCATCGTCGCCCTCAGCGAACGAGGCCGACTTGAGCCCTTTCACTGCCGGCGGCTGCGCGCCCAGGAAGCCGATGTGGCGCAGGTAGTACTTGCCCGGCGTCGGGTTGCCCGGCGAATCGGGCATGAAGATCGAAGCGCTGATCTTCTTGAAGCGACCGTTGTTGGCCAGCTCCGCGAACGCAGGATCGACCTGATGCGGTTCGGCCATCAGGAGGCCGTCCTTGGCCTGAAGGGTTTTGCCCCAGCCATAGGCCGGATCGTCGGTCTTGGGATGGCCCACCACGATGGGTGCTTCATGCAGTGCCGGATCGTAGCTATCGGCGATCTGCTGCACATCCGCTTCGCTGAAGGTCAGCGTGCGGCCGTCTTCGGCAACGTGCGTGCCGGCTTTGAAGATCTGCAGGGTGGCGGCGGGCTGGTTCATGCCGCCAGTTTTCCCGCGTCAGAACACGCTGTCTTTGAAACTGGTTTCCAACTTTCCCGGGCAGCGACAGATTGGTTCATGTCGCCAGTTTTCCCGCAGTGCCGTCTCACGCACTGGGACCGCATCCTGCAAGAAACGTCTAACAGAGATGGACGATCCGCGTGCAGTGATCTTGTTGCGCGGATGCAGGCACCGACGTGGCCTTCAGAGGCGTGTCAGACACCAAGCAGCCGCCGATGACGTCCGAGTGTGGCGGCCCCAGCATGGAGGCGTACACAGCGCCTCCTGCGCGATGATCACTCGAAGGCGCCGCTCACGTGATCCTGGGCGATATCCAGCAACTCCTTCTCATCCTCGCGACTGACACCAAGCCACGGACGAGCAGCGATGGTGTTCGTGTACGAGGGCATTGTGACCGAGCGCTTGTAGCGCGCGTTCCTACGACTGGCTTTGACGAACCGGCTGCCGCCCTTACCCGTCTTCAGGTGGATATTGGCCGGACGCGCGGCGCGTTGGATGGTGCCGCCGAATTGGTGGATGGC